>JAZLJN010000125.1:0-26687 GCA_045617885.1 Bacteroidales bacterium
GGTCACCAATCCAAGTGTGAGCCTGATCGACAGTCTTACCAATGAGGTCTATAGCCTCAATTTAAAATAATCTCTACGACCTATAATAATATGAATAAGATTTTATCATATACGCTCGTTGCATTTGCTGCTGCTGCCACCATGGCATCATGTACGCTTGAGGAGGAGAATATCTTCGATGCTTCTGCAGCAGAACGACTCAACGAGGCGAGTGACCTCTTCTCACAGCGTCTGATTGATGGCACGGATGGCTGGGCATTTGAGTATTATGCACAGCCTGAGACCAGCCTGGATACCTATGTTAAGGGTGTAGGCTATCTAATGTGTGCAAAGTTTGATTACGATAAGTCAGTACTCGTAGGCATGAGCAACGACTTTACGGACAAGAAGTACGATGAGGATCTCTCTTCATGGCAGGTAATCAACGATATGGGTGCCGTCCTTTCGTTCAACACCTACAACCGTATGCTCCATACCTTCTCTATCCCAGAGGATGTAAAGGGTACTTCGGATGATGAGACCGGTAAGGGCTTCCTGGGCGACTATGAGTTCGTTATGGTGGATGTGCCAGAAGGTGGTGACTATGTCATGCTCAAGGGTAAGAAGCATAAGGCTTACAGCCGTCTGACCCGTCTGTCTCCAGGCACTGACTTTAAGGAGTATATCTCTGACGTGCAGCGCACCCAGACACGCCTCCTGTCAAACGCTGCTCCAAACCATCTGGTGATGACCATCGGTGACAAGCAGATGCTCTTCCTGATGCCAAGCAAGGGCGGTGAGCTCGGTTTGACCAAGATTTGGCCAGCAGGCACTGACTCTACTTTTACAATGAGTCTTAATCCGCTGCTCATGACCCGTCACGTGACTGGCAATGATACTACCTACACTGTCCGTTTCCGTGATGCTATCCACAATGATGCACAGGAGCTGACTGCACAGGAGTTCGTCTATAAGCCAGCTACCAGCTCATTTGAGGGCGTGAATGATCCAAGTTTCACCATCATGGGTCAGGATCCGGTTGACTTCTTCAACGAGGTTTGGCCAAAGAGCGGCAAGTTCGTATTCAAGACCAATATTGACGGTACAGACAAGGCAAAGGAATTGGTGGCTAACCTGGTGGCAGGCTATAAGGCTATCAAATATACTTACCAAAATGCCCAGCTCGTAAAGAGTGATGATGGCGCAGAGTTCACCATCAGCTACAAGACTGACAAGAACGCCAGCGGTAAGGTAACTTACAAGTTCAGCTCAACTCTCTCTGACGGCGTGCTGAAGCTGACCTACACTGAGCCAGCCAATGATGCTGCACAGAAGCAGCTGAATTCCATTGCTGCCATCAAGGATATCTGTGATGCTCTCAATGATTCGTTCAAGATTGGTGTAGGCAACAGCCCGCTCAACCTGACTACAATGAGCTTCCAGAGCCAGTCGGATGCTAACCTCTGTTTCATCCCATCTTACTCGAAGTAAATTCCTGAAATCAAGAATAAACACCGAAGAACGGCTACTCCAAGCTGTTTTTCGGTGTTTTTTTTATTTTCATCCATCACAAAACTCCGACAAAGGAAATCAAAAGAAGTCAATATATTTAATAGTAAAAATTGATTTTCTTTGATTTATTTTGCCGTATCGTTCCATTTTTGAACCAGTAATGCCAAAAGATGAGCGAAAATTTGGCATTGTCAGTTTTTCTATGTACCTTTGTGGCGTAATATGCACTTAAACTTTTATTGTATGAAAAATCAAAGATATATATTGTTGGCGTTGGCAGCTGCGGCAACAACAGCCTATGCTGCTCCACGTACTGCCGAGCAGGCAAGAGTCATAGCACAGCGCCTGCTGACGGAACGTCTCTCTCGCAATGTAGAGGTTAGTGAAGTGGCTGCCATGCAGATGCGCTCACCGGGTGATGCTGCTATAGGGTTCACCCCATTCTATATGTTCAACGAGGCTTCAGGCAAGGGCTTCGTCATGGTGAACGGTTCGGACCTGATGCCAGAGGTATTGGGTTACGCTGACAGCGGTCAGCTTCCTGCTACAGCAGAACAATTGCCGGAGAATATGCAGGACTGGTTGAACTATGTAGCTGCCGTAGAGCGTTATCTAGAGGAGAATCCGGATGCTGCTCCTTTGCTGCAGCACGCTCAGGCTACGGAGCCAGTAGCGCAGTTGATGACTACCACCTGGGGTCAGGATGAGCCTTACAATGACCAGTGTCCAGAGAAGAACAACCGTCGCACCGTGACCGGCTGTATGGCTACCTCCTTCTCACAGGTACTCAATCATCAGAAATTCCCTACACAGATGGTGGGTCAGTATTCGTACAATGACCATGGCACTACACGTACCGTCGATTTTGAGGAGATCACCATTGACTATGATCTCCTGCTGGATGATTACTCAAGAGGAAAGGGAACCGAAGAGGAGCGTGCTGAGGTGGCAAAGCTGATGGTCAATGTAGGTCACGCCCTCAATATACAGTATGACGTGCAGAGTGGTGCCATCACAGCTATGGGCTTACGTGGCCTGATAGAGAATCTGGGATGCACCAAGGCGCAGGCTTTGGAGCGTGCTTACTACTCGCTCGATGAGTGGAACGAGCTGATCCAGTTCGAACTCCGCAGTAACCGTCCTGTAATCCTGGATGGACATTCGCCTGAAGGCGGTCACAGCTTCGTGCTTGATGCTGTAGATGCCGATGGACTCTATCATGTCAACTGGGGTTGGGACGGTATGTCAAACGGCTACTATGACGTCTCAGTCCTGTTGCCAGATAACTATGGCACGGGCGCGTCGGCCTCGAACCTCGGATTCATCTACATGCAGGACATCTTCGTGAATGTATGTGATCCGGCACTGGCAGGTCCTTATCATACCGCTTTGAGAGGCAGTGATCAGAATTCGACCCTCACTGCCAGCAAGGCATCGGCTGCTCCCGGACAGAAAGTTACCTTCAGCACTACGGTACTCAACTTCAGCCCAGAGGCATTCGTAGGCTACGTCGGCGTAGTGATGATGAAGGACGGAGAGGTGTGTGACCGCTCCATGTCAACGGCACTTACCTCTATTGATGCTACCACCTTAAAGTCGAACCGTAACGGCAGTTATACCTATACCTCATACGGACAGAAGAAGATCTCCTACAGCTATACCTTCCCAGAGCTGGAGGATGGTATGTACAGGCTTTATCTCTGCGCACAGCCGAAGGATTCAGAGGAGTATGACCTGGTTCATGTGGATCATAACAGGACCTCATACCGTCTGGTTTATGTGTATGGTGACAATATCTCAATTCTTGGCGATAAGCCGGAAGATGCCATCTTTGTGACTGACTGGAGCGTTGCCCACGAGGAACTCTTCACCAGACCTTCAGTCATCACGGTCAATCTGAACAATGATGGAAATGAGTCACGTGCGCTGGTCTATAGTCTGGCATTGGTGCGTCCGGATGGTTTTGAGCCAGAAATGGCAGTAAGTCCTACCATCACCCTTGCTCCTGGCGAGACAAAGAGCGTATCTTTTGATGTGCTGCTCAATCTTGAGGGTCAGTGGCTGGCAGAGATTTATTCGCAGGACCGCGTTTCTATGTCTTCGCGGTATGACCTGGTGGATAATTGCACATTTGATGTAGCTCTTGATCCAACTCAGGGTGCTACCTTCACCGTTGCCAAGAAGCTCGAGCAGATCACTCCTAAGATCTACAATATTGGTGAGGCAGCCTTCAAGCTCACGGTCAACAATACAGGTGCAACCTATGATGGTGCCATGGCAGTACGCCTCTATAACAGCAAGACTAGCACTGCTGACAAGTATCTGATAGCAGAGATCTGCAATGACGTGGCTGTAGATGCCCTCGTGTCACAGCATGAGATCACGCTGAGCGGAGAGCTGAACATCACGTCGCTGTCAGCATCCAAGGCTACGCTCTATGCCCGTCCGTACTATCTGTGTGGCGACGAGATGCGCGCCCTCTCAAACACGACAGTAGCTGTAACCATCTACAAGCAGGAGGGTGAAGGCATTGAGACGATCATGATGGATGAAGATGCAGACGCCGTGGCATACGATCTGATGGGCAGACGCCTGCAGGGGAAGGATGCAAGCCGTCAGGGGCTCCGTATTGTAAATGGCGAAAAGCAAATGAGCAGATAAATCTAATCCCGAGGTTGCAAAATCATGCAATAGGGCAGATAAATCTAATCTCAAGGTTGCAAAATGTGTAAAAAATGAGGGGAAAGAAAGATTTTAACCTTTCTTTTCCCCTTTGTTGCATAAAAATGAATTATTTTTTGTATCTTTGTGCTCAATTTTGATAAAATATTATTTTCATAATCCAAACATTTTAACAACATGAAGCAAACTTTACTCCTTACGGCTGCTGCCTTGACCTTTGCTGGTGTAAGCGCACAGTCTTTGAATCTCGGTCAGAAGGTAAAGATGGCTGAGAAGCAGCAGTCTGCTGACCTTAACTTCACTATTCAGAAGGAATCAGTTGCCAAAGTTCACAAGACCACTCTCATGCAGCCACAGGCTGTTGTCGCACAGAAGGCAAGCGCTAACATGCCAAAGCGTACACTTGCTAATGGCGTTTATTACAAGCAGCCTGCAGGTACTATGTATGAGGCAATTACTGCAGAAGGTATGGGTTGGAGCTCTGAAATCCTCCGTTTCCCAGCTTATTTTGATGTTCCTTTCTATGATGAGAGCAAGCGTCCAGCCCTCTCAACCTGGACTCTGGGTACTCAGGATCTTACTCAGTATCGTGAGGAGGATGGTCGTACCTATCTCTGGAGCCAGCAGCCTCTTGCTTATGAGGATGGTCTTTATTCATTTCCAATGCTTACTCTGAACAATGGCCGTAACAGCTATGCTTTGGGTGACGAGCGCAAGAATGATCCAGATGCTACTACTTCATCAGATGCCAGAATGACCTCTACACCTACTATTGTGCCATTGTCATACTTTGCTAATCGTAATGGTCAGTACAACTATTATGGCTGGTCAGGCTTCAATGACAAGCACTTCCTCTTCGGTACTGGTTCTACCACAGATGATGAAGGCAATCTTGAGACATTCGTTGGTGTAGAGCAGAAATATCCTGCACCAATCTCACCACTCTATGTAGAGTCTATTGACCTTCCATTCTACTCATTCTTCGTAAATGCTACTGAAGCAATCCCAGAGGGCGCAGCTCTTACCCTCTACATCTATGATGAGGGTAGTGACGAGCCATTCGTAACCATGGAGGCTACCAGCGAGGATATGCTTTACTGGATGGATGGTGAGGAGCCATACGCTATTCACGATGATTATGGTGACTTGTACATGGGTTCAATCCACTTCGCTATCAAGGGTGAGGATGCCTTCGGTACCGCTACTGAGGAGCCATTTGTGCTCACCAATAACTTCACCGTACGTATCATGGGCTTCGAGAATACTGAGGTAGGTATGGGTTCATGCCAGAACTATGCTCCAGATGATCTTGAAGGCTCTCGTATCATCTGTGACGATGGTATGACTTACCGCTTCCAGACTCCTCTTTGCTTCGACCTCTCATTCAATGGTATGTTTGATACCGTTCGTAATGCTGGCGACGTAGAGTCCGATGCGGGTGAGACCTATCCTGCATACTACGTAAAGGTAGAGGAGGATGGTGCATCAAGCAGCAATGCTATCTTCTCTAACCTTGATGGTGCTCTCTTCTATACTGGTTCAAGCTGGTACACCGAGGATGGTGATGAGAACTATAGCGCATTTGATATGCCAGACTGGATCACCAGCCTTGAGGTTGTTCCTTACAGCGAGCCAGATGAGGGTGAGATCGAGTCATCCTATTGCGTATTCTTCACCGCTGAGCCACTTCCTAATGATGTAGTTGGTCGTGGTTACTTCGTATATCTCCAGGGTCGTGGCGTTTACTCTGAGCTCCCAATCTTCGTATTCCAGGGCGATATTGACGCAGCTTGGGAGGAGGCTATCGCTACCGAGAACGATCCTAACGCATCTGCAATCAAGGTTATCACCATGAACGGTGAGAAGAAGTCTGCTAAGATGTTCAACCTCTTCGGTCAGCAGGTTAGCGACAGCTTCAAGGGCTTCGTTGTAGTTGACGGCCAGAAGCAGATCCGCTTCTAATCCCACTGATTGTTATACCAACAATTATATCGCACAGCCTGTCGATACCCTCGGCAGGCTGTTGCTTTTATTACCTTTTTATGCAAAGAAATAGTATCCCGCGACTATTAGCTCAGCATCTGGGCTATCTGCTTACAGTACATGTGTCGGCACTGCTCATCTTCGGACTGTTCCGACTGGCATTGCTGTATGCCGTTCCGTACGAGTTCGGTGATGAGATCACCCTGGGCATGAAGATGACAGCCTTCGTGAAAGGAGTGTGGTTTGATAATGTCATCTGCTGCTATATCGTAGTCTTGCCTTGGCTGGTACTTTGGATGGCAACGTTCCTGGGACGTTCCACCAGCAGGATACTACGTTTCTGCACCATCTGGTTCGGTATTTTCTACAGCATCTCCTTTATCATAGCAGGAGCCAATGTGCCGTATTTCCAGTATTTCTTCCAGAACCTGAACTCGGGCATCTTCCAGTGGTTCGAATTCCTGGGCACGACGCTGGGTATGCTTTTTGGCGAGAAATCCTACTGGACGGCAATCCTTGGCATTCTGGCAGTGCTGGCGTTCTGGTGGCTGTGGCTTTTCTGCATCGAATCATGCTGGTGGAAGAGCATAGCCCGTGGAGCCAACCGTCCGAATAAGGAGGGTGTCCGCGTGATGGTTTCGGCAAAAGATCTGGGCAAGACGCTGCTGGCGGGTGTCATAGTGGGTGGCTTATGTTTTCTGGGCATCCGTGGCAGAACAGGCTATAATCCCATCAAAGTATCGCAGGCATATTTCTGCCATGATTCTTTCCTCAACCAGCTGGGAGTAAACCCTGTGTTCAACCTGCTGACCTCCTATCTGGATGACCAGCGCAAGGAGAACCGTCGTCTCTCGCTGATGGATGATGACGAGGCAATTGCCAACGTGCAGCAATTACTGGGTCGCAGTGGTATGGATGGCATCTCACCCATCGCCATCCAGGTCACATACGATTCTTTGGTTACTGTATTAGATGCGGACGTTTCATCATTAGCCGCCGAAGCATCATTATTAGCCGCAGAAGATACCATTCCTCACTCTCCCAACTTCCTCTTCGTCCTCATGGAGTCCATGTCCGCCTCGCTCATGAATTCCCTTGACCGAAAGGCACTGGCAGGAGAGGAGGCAGCCTCAATCACACCGTTCCTGGATTCGCTCTATCAGGAGTCGTGGTCATTTGCCAACATGTATTCGGCAGGCAACCATACGAATCATGGCATGTACTCAACCCTTTACAGTTGGCCTGCCATCATGTTCCGTAATCTGATGAAGGGAACCGTCATCCCGCATTATGAGGGATTGCCTACCGAACTGCAGCGGATGGGCTATCGGAATTACTTCTTTATGACCCATGAGAGCCAGTATGACAACATGAATGCCTTCTTCCGAACCAACGGCTTTGATGAGATCTATGCGCAGGAGAACTATCCGAGTGAGAAGGCAGTCAACTCTTTCGGCGTGCAGGATGATTTCCTCTATAGCTATGCCATCCCCAAGCTGAGGGAGCAGGCGGCTACGGGTCAGCCCTTCATGAGTGTACTGCTGAGCATCAGCAACCATCCGCCGTATGTCATACCATCTTATTTCCATCCCAAGAGCAGACTGCCAGAGGAGCAGATTGTAGAGTATGCTGACTGGTCGCTGCGTCAGCTCTTCGAGGCAGCACAGAAAGAGCCTTGGTTTGACAATACCATCTTTGTCCTGCTGGGCGATCATGGCAAACTGATGGAACGTCCGGAGTGTGAGTTGCCACAGAGTTATAATCACATCCCGCTCATGATCTATGGCAAGGGCATTACGCCGCGCGTAGATGAACAGTGGGCGCTGCAGGAGGATGTGGCTCCTACACTGCTGGGTATGTTGAGTCACGAATATATTCAGAATGACTTTGGCGTGGATCTCAATCGGCAGCATCGTGACTGCGTCTTCTATACGGGCGATAAGTTTGTGGCAGCACGTGACTCGTCACACCTTTATCTATATAATCCGAACGAACAGCAGGAACTCTGCTATCGGATCAAGGGGGTGAATCAAGTAGAAGCGGCCACCTTCGATGAAGATGACCGCTATGGATACCTGAAACGATATGTATTCTCTATGATTCAATGTGCAGAGGCCTTACGTGCTGCAAAGTAAGGGCTCTCTTAAGGGTTTCACTCCCCTTAAGAACCCTTAGGACCCCTTACAAAAGAATAAACCTTGAGGGGCTGGTGAATGACGCGCTTCGGTGTAGAGAAGCGCTCCTCAAAGCGATAGCCTGATTTCTCGAATTCCGGTAACCGGAGTGCGGCATCCTCCTCGCCAATGAGCAGGTAGCCGTGCTCCGGTTGCTGCTTCTTGAAGTTCTCAATGCTATTGTGCAGGAAGTAATTCAGTTCGAAGAAGTGGAGCGGATCACCTGCAGCGGCTTCAGCCTCTTCGATATATTCATAGATGCCTTCGCCTTCAGTCAGCACATTGGCAAGCAACTCCTCAGCCACAGGTTTCTGGCTCTTGCCAGCCAAAGCCGCCGGCTTATAGGCACCATCCACAGAGAGATAGATGGCAAGGGTCAGCATCATGATGAGCGAGAGATCCATGCGTACCACCATCTTCTGCCGACGGGTGTAGAACCACCAGCGTACGGCAGCCAGCGTGGTGAGCGTAATGCAGAAGGAGGGCAGGAATCCGCTGATATCCTCCAGGCTGTGCAGTATGGCTTGATTATCGTACGCATGTTTGCCATGGAAGATTGAGTCAGGAATGATTCCGGCCTTGAGCACGATAAGGCAGACAAGAAGCAGCATGCTCAATCCGGCAAGGAAATGGCCGTAGATGCGCACCACGCGTCTGCCATTGTCAGCCAGATGCACCAGATAGCGGGCGATGAACCAGCACATGTAAGGATACATAGGCATGAGATAGACCGAACGCTTGCTGGCAGGCAGACAATAGAAGAACAGGATCATCACGCTTGCTACCAGCGAATACTGATCCAGCTTGTTCAGATGGTTCAGCCAGTCCCAGAACCGGAGTGCTGTGGCTTTGATACCGCCCGAAAAAGACTGGCTGAAAGCCTGCTTGCTGTAGCGCTCCGAGCAGGCACCCATCAGCAGAAGCAGCGTGAAAGGAACCATGCCGGCAATGAGTGTAATCAGATTGAAGTACCACGGGCCGACGTGCGACTCGTAGGTCATCGTTCCCGTCATTCTGCCGATATTCTCTTCGTACACCAGGTCAAGGAACTCCTGACCGCCCTGTTGCCATGCAGCCACATACCAGAGAGCAGGCAGCAGGCAGGAGAGGAGTACGAAGCCCATCATCGTAAAGAAGGCACGGAAGAGGTTAACGCGACAGAGCAGCAGATAGCAGCCCATGACAAAGCAGGGAATGATGGCACCCACAGGGCCTTTGGTCAGCGTACCCATGCTCATAAGCAGAATGGCAACCCAGGGGAACCGCTTCATGCCCCCTTCCCACCAACGGTAGAGCAGGTTAATGGCTCCGACGGTGCAGGCAGTCAGTACCATATCCACGCGGCAGTTGCCGCCTGCACGGTGCAGCTCCAGACAGGTGAGAAGCAGGAGCGCGGTGATGATAGCCTGATACTGGTTGCTCCGCTTGGCATAGAACCAGAACGAGGCAAGCACCGTGGCAATCAGCGCCAGCGCCGAGGGAATGCGCGAGGTGAACTCCGTGACGGCACCGCCCAGCCAGCTTACCAGCGCAATGCACCAGTGCAGGAACATCGGCTTGTAGGGCATCTCACCGCCGTTGTTGAGCGGCAGGATCCAGTTGCCGCTGTCAAGCATCGTCATGGCAACGATGGCTTCACGCGGCTCACCCTTGGTATTATATTCATAGCCAAGAAAAGGAATGATGGTCACTACGCAGAGCAGAGCGAGCCAGAGAAATACTTTTTTGTTGTTCATCAGATTATAATCATTTATTTATGGTGCAAAGATAGTGTTTTTTGTCAAACACCCCAAAAATGTGAGTCGTAATTGAGAAAAAGCACTCAAAATTTGCACAAAAGCGGGAATAGTGCTATCTTTGCAGTCATGTCAGACAATAAGAAACTCGGTAGCCGTCTTCTGCTGGGCATGCTCAACGGCTTGTCCCGCCTCTCCATGGATACGCTCTATGGAATAAGCGATTATGTCCTCTATCCGCTGGTACATCGTTTCTACCGACGGAAGGTGGTGCGTCAGAACCTGCTCAAAGCCTTCCCGGAGAAGAGCGAGGCGGAGCGACTGGATATTGAACGGAAGTTCTATCACTGGTTCTGCGACCTGGCGGTAGAGACCATCCGTGTGCACAGTATGCCTGCTGAAGAGATGCAGCGCAGGATGATCTGGAAGAATCCGGAACTGGTGGAGCAGTCCATACTTGACGGTCATGACTTTGCCCTCTGCTACCTGTCACATTACTGCAACTGGGAGATGTGCGTGGCGCTTCCGTTCAGTCTGAAGCATAGCGGTATGAGCCAAATCTATCACCGTCTGCGTAATGCCGCCTTTGATACCTGGTTTGCGGGTAATCGCAGTCGGTTCGGTGCCGAGAATATCCCGATGAAGGAGACGCTGCGCCGTCTGCTGCAGCTACGCAAGGGAATACAGGAGCATCAGTACAAAACTCCGGCAGGAGAGGATGTCCGAGGGTTCTTCTTCGGCTGTATTGCTGACCAGCTTCCGAAGCAGGAGAACATCCATCTGCGCGTACCTTTCCTGAATCAGGATACGGCGGTGTTCAGCGGCTCGGAGAAACTGGGACGACGATTTGGTATGAGTTTCTTCTATACCCACTTCACTATGCCACGCCGCGGCTACTATGAGGCTGAGTTTGAGCCGATGGAGATTTCGGAAGAGGAACTGGCGCAGGATGAATTTGCCTATACACGCGAATATATGCGCCGGCTGGAGAGGGATATGCGCCAGCGCCCCGAGCTTTGGCTCTGGACCCATAACCGTTGGAAGCGGTAACCGTCAAAGGAAAAAGTTCGAGCTGTACGGTTGGTTGCCTGTTGTGTTCAAACCGTACAGGTCGAAAAAGTTTTTTCCTCCAACAAAGGAAATCAAATAAAATCAATTCCTGCTGCCAACAAATATTGATTTATTTTGATTTTTTTTGTTGGAGAAAGCAGGATAAGACGAGTTTTGTTTTGTTGGAGAAAACAGGATAAGACGAGATTTGTTTTGTTGGAGAAAACAGGATAAGACGAGTTTTGTTTTGTAGGTCGTCAAAGGAAAACCTATCAATGGTTGCATGCAGCAGGAATTGATTTCATTTGATTTCCTTTGATGGAGATATAACAAGGAAAGGCAAGGTTTGTTTTGTCGGCGTTCCCTTGATGGTAAGCAATGTAAAAAAGACCAAAGATAATGATTAGAAAAATAATAATCTATGCAGTGATAGTGTTGTTCTCGCTTCTGGGGACAACACTTTTCATGTGTTATCATCATCAGCTGTTCGGAGCCTATGGAGCAAGCGAATGGATGCAGGTGCTGGGGCATAGCTTGCCGCATCATCTCACCGTAGCAGGTTATGTGATGGCTCTGCCGCTTGTAGTGGAGCTGATCCGTATCTGGTTCCCCGGCCGCTGGCATGGCAGATTTATGACGATCTATATGGGAGTGCTCACCGTCCCCTTGCTGATGGGATGGTTTGTCAACGTCATTCTCTACGGCTATTGGGGCATCTGCCTGGACAGCACGGCGCTGATATACCTGCAGGATAACCCGAAGGATGCACTGGCAGAGTCGCCTCTGTGGGCGGTACTGCTGTTGCTACTTCTGATGGCTTGCGCTGTGTGGCTGGTAGTCCGGATCATGCAATGGATGTATGCACCCAAGCAGGAAATGAGGCGGATCCATCCCAATGAGAAGCGCCGCAATGTACGCAGGGATAGCTGGCTGACCATGGCTGCATTGCTGCTGTGCGGACTGGACTTTGTGGCAATACGCGGCGGTATCACAACCTCGACGCAGAATCCCGGCAGAGCCTATTTCAGTACAGAGATGCCGCTGAATCATGCAGCCGTCAATCCTGTGTTTAACTTCCTCTATTCTTTGGGCAAAAAGGAAGATTTCAGCAAGCAATACCGTTTCATGACGGCAGAAGAGGCGGTGGTAGCCATGGAAGAACTGCAGCGGGCAACTACTTCTGGTCAGAAGACATCCGAGCGCCTACTCACCACTGCCCGCCCCAATATCCTCCTGATTCTGTTTGAGAGTTTCAGCGGAGCCGCCTGTCATGCGCTGACAGAAGATGCCGACCCGACATGGATGCCTGCGGTGAACAGTATGTATGCCGAGGGACTTGGATTCACCCGTTTCTATGCCAATTCATTCCGTACAGACCGTGGCGTTGCATCGGTGCTTGCCAGTTATCCTGGTCAGCCAACCAATTCCGTGATGAAGGATCAGGGCAAATGTGATAACCTGCAGTATTTGAGCAAAAGACTAGGCGAGGAGGGCTATCAGCTTCAGTTCATTCATGGCGGAGATGTCAACTTCACCAATATGCAGGGTTTCTTGCGCGCGGGTAATATAATGAATATTGTGGGAGATACTGACTTCCCGATAGCAGACCGCCTCTCCAAGTGGGGTGTTCCGGATCATCTGATGTTTGACTATGTGCATGAGCAGCTGGAGCAGAGCAACCGTGAGGATGCTCCCTTCTTTAAAGTGTTTCTGACCTTGAGCAGCCATGAGCCTTTTGATGTGCCATTCCACCATTTTGATAACGAGTACATCAATTCTGTAGCCTATACGGATAGCTGCTTCGGCGCATTCATCAATGGGGTGAAGGCGGATACGGCACTTTGGAATAATCTGCTGATTGTGGGCCTGCCGGATCACTGCTTTGCCAAGTTCCCTGAAGGCATCCAGCAGCATGATCCGCTGCGTTATCACATTCCGATGTTCTGGACAGGAGGAGCACTGCGACTGCCGCAGGATTCGCTGGGCAACGACGTGCATGTTATGGATGTGCTGGGGCAGCAGACTGACCTCTCCGCCACGCTGTTAGGTCAGTTGGGTATAGCGCATGATGACTTTAACTTCAGCAAGGATCTTTTTGACCCGACGGCGCCTCATTACGCATTCTATAGTTTCTCTGACGGATTCGGACTGATTACCGATAGCTGCTCGTATGTGCAGGATAATAAACAAAACGGTGTCGGACTCATGCCCGGCACCGATGATCCAGCAGGAAAGGCAGAGCGCTGGGGCAAAGCCTATCTGCAGACACTCTATGATGACCTGTCACGCAGGTGATGATTCCCGTATTATTCATGCACTACGATGCGTACACTCAATGGCGCATCCTGCATCTGTGAGAGTTCTTGCTGAACGTCAGCCAGAGAGAACGGTTCGGTAGGAGCAGCGCTGTTAGCTACGAAATAGGTCAGGACAGAATCAGGCGTGAAAGGCAGCAGAAAAGCCGCCTGACGGGAATCTGCCGTGGAGAGAGACTGGACCTGGCCGGGTACCATGAGACCTCTGGCATCAGTGTCAGCATCTGCCAGGATCAGATAGGAGAGAGATTCCCTCACGATGAGACTATCCGTGCGCTGACGAGGCAGGGCAATGGCGAGCTGTCGGAGCTGCAGCAGGCTGTCCAGATGTCCGGCATTCTCCATCACGTCACGTACCAGGGTCATGTGGCTGCCTCGCTGCATTGCCAGTGTGCGATGTTCCACCAGCGTATCGCCTGCCAGTCGCAGTGTGTCATAGTGCAGCTGGTAGGCACACATCAATGGACCTTCGGAGAGGATGTCAAGCTTGCGATAGTTCCAAGGATTGCGGGGAGCAGAATTCGGATAGGGATAGAGGCTGCCACCAAGCAGGGAGACATCAAGCAGCTGCATGATGCTGTCCAGCTGACGGGTCCGTTCATTGATTTCCCAGTTATAGACGGCTGATGCCAACAGGACGCGAGCCGAATCAGCCTCGATGCGGATAGGCTGAAGGCTTCGCAGTCTCTCTGCTATCGGAAGAGCAGGTTGCTGGGGATAACCATCGGCTTTTGTACTGATGGTATAAGTGCTCTCACCGTTGGCTAACACTGAACATTCAAAGAGCAGAAGTTTCTGCTGCCCGTTGTCGAACAGCTGTGTGGTCACAGGTTGTCCTTGTTCGTCGAGGATGGCAATAGTGGATGCTTCGCTGACCTGGAGGCTATCAAGCACTGCCTGCAGGCTGATGCCATTCACCACACCCTGCTTGTCATGGCTGCTGCTGTTGCTGATAATCAGCTGCACATTGCGCGCGCTCCGTTTTTCGATGCAGGAAGCCAGGCACAGCAGCATGAAGGCACACAGAGCCAGCTGGTGGAAGTATCTTTTTCTCATTATAGTGATCAGTATTGTTTACATGTTCCTAAAAGCGCTTCTATATTACAAAGCACCAGGGCTATGTTATTATACGTTTTTGTTTTAGGGTTTCCTAAAAGTACGCTTCTATATTACAAAGCACCTGGGTTATGTTATTATACGTTTTTGTTTTAGGGTTTCCTATAAGTGCGCTGCAAAAGTACGAACTTTTTTCTGAATGTGCAAGAAGATGTCGAAAATAATCATAAAAAACGAAAGTCATGAGTCCGCAAACCCATGACTTTCGTTTTTTTTGTATGCTATAAAAGAATTATGCGTTGAGGCACTTCTTCCAGAGCTCGTATGCCTTCTTGTATTCAGCGGTCTCTGCCACAGGAGCCTCGGTAGCGATGTGCTTGAGGGTCTTGAAGGCGTCGTCGCTGTCCTTGTAGATACCTGCACCGATGCCAGCCCCGTAAGCTGCACCTACTGAACCATCGGTCTCATAAAGCTCGATGCTTGCGCCGGTAACTGCTGCCAGTGTGCGGCGGAAGAGTGGAGAGAGGAAGAGGTTAGCATGACCAGCCTTGATGGTCTTGATGTCCATGCCCATGCCTGCCATGATCTCCATGCCGTAAGCGAATGAGAAGGCGATGCCCTCCTGTGCTGCACGGATGATGTGAGCCTTCTTGTGGATGTTGAAGTTGATGCCGTGTACGCTTGCACCAGGATTCTCATTCTGGAGAACGCGCTCTGCACCGTTGCCGAATGGGATGATAGAGAGACCCTCAGCACCTACTGGTACGCTCTCTGCCAGATCATTCATCTCGCCATAGCCGATGCCTTCAGGAGCAACGGTACGCTTTACCCATGCGTTGAGGATGCCGGTACCATTGATGCAGAGGAGAACGCCCAGACGGGTGTCAGGCTGGTTGTGGTTCACGTGAGCGAAAGTATTGACGCGGCTGAGCTTGTCATAGTTCACCTCACCAAGTACGCCATATACTACACCAGAAGTACCGCCGGTAGCAGCAATCTCACCTGGCTTCATTACGTTAAGTGAAAGAGCATTGTTTGGCTGGTCGCCGCCACGGTAAGAAATAGGAGTACCCTCTGGCAGACCGAGCTCATCAGCGATAGCCTTGCAGACGCGGCTCTGAACAGAGAAGGTAGGAACGATCTCTGCGATGAGACTCTCTGGGAAGCCGAAGTAATTCATGACATCCTTTGAGACGCAGTTGTTCTTGAAGTCCCAGAACATACCCTCTGAAAGACCAGAGATGGTGGTCTTCTTGTCACCGCCGCTCAACTTGAGTGCGATATAGTCACCAGGGAGCATGATCTTGTCAATCTTGGCGAAGAGCTCAGGCTCGTTCTCCTTCACCCATGCCAGCTTGGCAGCGGTGAAGTTGCCTGGGCTGTTGAGCAGGTGAGTGAGGCACTGCTCGCCACCGATAGCCTCAAAGGCAGCGTTGCCATAAGGAACAGCGCGGCCGTCACACCAGATGATAGATGGACGGAGTGGCTTGCCCTCCTTATCCACACAAACGAGACCGTGCATCTGATAAGAGATACCGATAGCCTTAACGTTAGCCAGAGGGTTCTCAACGGCAGCCTTGGCAGCTACGCGTGCGGTAGCCTGCTTCAGCTCATCCCACCACATCTCTGGTTCCTGCTCTGCCCATCCAGCCTGCTTTGAGGTGATAGGAGCCTCTGCATCTGGGTACTGAGCGCTTGCTACAGTCTGTCCGGTCACTGCATCCACCAGCGAAGCCTTCACTGAGGATGTTCCAATGTCATATCCAAGTAAGTAAGTCATGTTGTAATGTGTTATTTAGTGTGTTGTATAAAATAAATAAATTTTCAATGGTTATCGCCGCAAAGATACTATATTTCTTCGAAATCTCCAACAAAAACAGCAACAACTTTGGCGAAAATGATACAATCTCACCTTTTTTTATTGAATGTATCAAATTTATTATTATCTTTGCAGCGAGAAATTAATAAAAATATAAATCTCGTAACTTACGAAACACAGTTATCATACTTCTCGTTCATGCAAAGAATATTACGCTCATTGCTCTCATTGTTCGTCCTAGGTATTACATTTTTCGTAACTTATGCCCAGTCTCCACGATTCTATTCTGTGTCACAGGGTTTGCCTAGCAGCCGAATCAGCCGACTGTCATTTGATTCGGACGACTTCCTTTGGATAACTACCGAGAGAGGCTTGTGCCGTTTCAACGGACTCGATTTCTCTAATTTCACATCCAACAGAAACAGTCCCTCTTCACTCCATGAGAATAATCTGAATTGCATCCTGGAGGATAACTGCGGACGCCATTGGGTTGGCGCCATGGATGGTTTCTATAATTTTGACAGAGAGAGCAACAAGTTTACCTACTATGAGCTTTCCCTGATAGAGGGCAACCGTATCAGTGTGTCCGATATCAAACCTATGCCTACTGACAGCACACATCTGATCATCAGTTCCTATGGACGTGGCGTATATGTGTTTGATACCAAAACAAATGCTCTCGATACGCTTGCCACCAGTCAAATTGCTAATTTGATTGATCGGTTCCTGCATGTGTCACTCCTGCATTTTGATGCCCAGAACAGGCTTTGGGCAGCTACCGAGCGCGGTATTCTGGTGTGCGACCTGGTTACTAACCAACTGATCCCGCTCAAGGGAGGCGCGGATATTGACCGGATCTCATCCATCTCTTTTAACTGTATGGAGGAGGACGCTGCCAATCAGCTGCTGTATCTGGGATCAATAGAGGGCAGAATCTTCCGTGTGGATGAACGGACGATGCAGGTAGAAGAGCTTCGCCTTCCTGATAAACTGATTATCTATTCCCTGCTCCTTGGGGAGGATAACCATCTGCTGGTGGGTACTGACAATAAAGGTCTGTTCAGCTATGACCTGTCCCGCCAGACCATGCAGCAGATGCGATTTGCCAATTGCCCGATAGACCTCTCACGCTGTAAGGTGCATGATATGGAGTTTGACAGCCAGCACAATCTTTGGCTGGGACTCTTCCAGAAGGGTTTGCTCGTGATTCCTTCGGGCGATCCGAATATTACATATCATCCAGTGACAGCTACAGAGTTCGGTTCGAACCTTGGCTGCGTCAGCTGTTTCTATGAGCAGCCGGGAAAGATTGCCCTCGTGGGTATGGATGGAGCGGGACTTTTGATACGCGACAAGAACGGCAGGTCAGTCAATCTGGATATAAGCAACAGCGTGCTGGAGACCAATTCCATCATGGCGCTGGCATCAGATGGCAAGGATGGTACGTATGTGGCTACCTTCACGGGAGGTATCTATCATCTGGAGAACTGTGTCCAGGCAATGTCCAAAGGGGTGCTGCCCAAGCTGGTGTCCATTGATGAGCTGGATATCTTCAAGGGGATTCAGGCAATGTCGCTCGCTTATGATAAGGAGTCAGGTACATTATATATTGGTACGAATGGTGCTGGCGTGTATCGCTATAATCCCGTCACCCGTCAGCTGAGCCAGTTTGACGTGAGTATCTTCAATAAATGGGTACTTTCGCTCTTTATTGACAGCAATCAGCACATGTGGGTAGGTACGCAAAATGGTCTGGGCTATATTGACCTGAAGCATTCTGTCATTCGGATGATTCCGGGCTCTCCGTCGGTTCGTGTCTATGATATAGCAGAGTGCAGCGGCAGTATCTGGTTCGCTACGGATCAGGAGCTGATGGTGTATAATGAGGCAGCAGATCATCTGGAGCACGTGGCGCGTCAGGGTCAGCATGATGGTGAGGAGATGACCGCTCTCATCAGTTCGGCTGACAGTATCCTCTGGCTGACCTCCACTTCGGGACTGTTCTCATTCAATGTCAATGACCGTCGGTTCCATTCATATATATGTGAGGAGGTGCGCCAGGTAGGTAACTATGATTATGGATCTGTCATCATCTGGTCAGACAATACGATCAGTTTCGGTGGAGACAATGGTCTGATCAACTTTGACCCGTCGCGCGTGAATCAGGTGGCGTTAGATAAGAGTCAGGAACTCTACTTTACCCGCCTCTGGATCAATAACGCACAGGTATATTATAATCCTGACAGAGAAGATAACCGGCTGGATGCCGCACTTATGTATGCCAGCCGTCTGACCATGCAGCCGGGCGACGGTGCGCTCAGTCTCTCCTTCAGTGTGCGCGAATACAATAATCCGCGTGACCTGATTTATGAATATCACCTGGAGGGACATGACAAAGGTTGGCAGCGACTGATAGGTAGTGCGCACTACGCTTACTATCGCGAACTGCCAGGCGGTAATTATACGCTTCAGGTCAGAGCCTACCGAGATGAGGCAGACCTTGCCAGCGGTAATTTCGCCTATCGTGAACTGAAGATTGTGGTGCTCAAGCCATGGTATCTGCGTTGGTGGATGATGGCGCTATATGTGCTGCTGATAGGTGCTATCGGCTGGTCACTCTTCCTCCATTTCCGTCAGCGTGCCCATGACCGCAGGGTGCTGCAACGCACAGAGCAGAAACGTAGGGTCAACGAGGAGAAGCTCCGGTTCTTCACCTCATTGACCCATGAATTCCAGACACCGGCAGCTCTCCTGCTGGCTACGCTTAAGAAGCTGATGGAGCATCGTACTGATAATGTGACCGCCAGCCTCTACGAGATCATGCACCGTAATGTGATGCGCATCCTTATGCTCACTGACCAGCAGCTTGATCTGCGGAAGATAGACAACGGACAGCTGCACCTCCGCATGGAGGCAATAGACTTGCAGACGTTCCTCATAGAGCAGATGAAGTATTACCGTGACCTCTCTGCCACGATGCAGGTGCGCTTCGAACTGGAGGCCCCTGACACTCCGATTACCCTCTGGGCTGACCCGAATGAGCTGGATAAGGTGGTGATGAACCTGCTGAGCAATGCCTTTAAGTTTGTCAACCGCCAGGGAGAGGTACTGATAGGAGTCAAGACCTGTGAGAACAAGTCACTGCTGCCTGACAGCAAGATAGCAGAGGTAGTCCAGATTGAGATCTTCAACAGCGGATCATCTATCAGCGAATATGAGGCATCGCACATCTTCGAACGCTTCTACAAGGGGACCAATACCGATGATCGCGGCTCCGGCATCGGACTCAACGTGGCATACGAACTCACCCAGCAGCAGCATGGCGTTCTGACCGTCCAGAATGATACGGAGCGCAAGGGTGTAGTATTTATCGTAACAATGCCACTGGGCGACCAGCATCTGACCGAGTCAGAACGCTACGTCGCGCCAGTGGCATCAGAGGAGCCTGTTAATTCTTCGGCTGCCGAACTGTCCCCTGATCCGTATGAGACGGAACTGAAGACGGCTAAATTCGATGCTGAATCAGAACGTAAGATGGTACAGAAGTATTCTCTCAATATTGATTACTCACAGATCAAACTGGAATCGGCTGACGAGAAGCTCTTGCAGCGAGTGCTGAAGGTTATTAATAAGAACCTTAGCGACAGTTCATTCTGCGTGGAGACTTTGAGCCAGGAGGTAGGCATCAGTCGAGTGCACCTGAACCGTAAGCTGCGTGAGATGCTTGATATCTCGCCAAGCAACCTGATCAAGCACATCCGACTGCGCCAGGCTACCTATCTGCTCGTGCAGAACAATGTCTCTGTTTCAGAGGTTGCCTACAGCGTAGGCTTCAGCAGTCCATCTTACTTCACCAGTAACTTTACGCAGTATTTCGGCATGAGCCCGAAGGACTTCATCCTCAATTATGCAGCAGAGCCTGATGATGAGCGCCTGAAGGAACTGCTTTATTCCGTACAGAAAGAGGCAGAAGGCAAGCCGTCCGAATTGTAGAGAGAGACGATTGGGTCATCATCCCAGCCGTAACGTACAGCTACCGGATTGTTGACTTCATCGCTCCAGACTACTACCTCGTTACCCTCAATCCTGGCTTTTGCCCAACGGTACTTATGGTCAGTGCCGCAGATGGCAAATCCGTTGAGCGTTCCGTCAGCATTGACGGCTGGCTTATGGTAGTGGTGCATGGCTGGCGTCTCGGCAGGAGCAGGTGCCAGAGTGCCGGTACCTTGGCGGAAAGAGAGGATTGCCTTGTTGCCTTCAAATCGTACGCTCTCATAAACTGGACCTTCAGCCACAATCTTTTCGCCCAGATAACGCTGGCGCAGGATACGGGCAATGCGGTCAGCAGCCTCCTTCTTGTGCAGCGGATGGATGTCGTTCCATTCGCCCAGGTCGGTCAGCACTGCCATGCCGGCATTCTCCAGTTGCTGTGTGCCCTTACGCTGAGCCTCGCGCAGGCGCGCCCATCCTCCATAATAATTAGCGTCGGTGTGGCTCTCCTGGAAGTTGGCAAGTCCGCACACTACTACCGGTACTTGTCCGTAGCTCTTACGCCAGTCATTGATCATGGCAGGCAGCAGCTTCAGATACTCATCCGGACGGCCGGCGTTGGTCTCGCCCTGATACCAGACAATACCTGCTACGCGGTAGGGCAGAAGCGGATGTATCACATTGGCATAAAGCGATGATGCCGTTCCGTTGCTTACATTATTCACACCAGGCTGGTTAGGCATCAGCACGCCGCGATGCAGCTTCCAGTCACCCTCCAGACTAATCTCCATTCCGCCATGGAAGATGAGCTTGTAAGGCTTCTCGGGCATGAACATCATGCGCTGGCCACCGCTCATCAGACGGATGCACACCACATTCTTGCCAGCTTTGATCAGACCTTGAGGCAAAGTATATTTGCGTGGAGGATACTGGTAGCCAGTTTCGCCCACCTTCACGCCATTGACGTAAGTGACATCGGCATCCACCAGACAGCCGAGGCGGAGCAGAGAGTCCTTGCCAACCATGTCAGCCGGTACATTAAATTCCTTGCGCAGCCACAGGGAGCCTACCCAGTGCTGTCCGTCAGCATCTCCCAGCTTCGGGTCATACTGATTGACCACTTCCCACTGGCTGTCATCTGTATTCTCGTTCATCCAGTTGTTGATGAGTCCCGGATCGTTCTGGTCGCGCAGCTTCGAATAATTGCTGCCAATGACTCCGCTCAGCTGGCTGGCGCGCTGTACGTAGCCATCCTGCAGCAGATGAGCCCTGCGAGCCACGTGACTAGGTGCCAGTTCGGTCAGCACCTCATTGCTGCACCATGCCACGATGTCCGAACCGCCCATGCTGGCGCTGATGATGCCTTGAGGCACACCCTTTGATGCTTTGAACATCTCCTTGGCAAGGAAATAGCCGATGCCCGACCAGTGTCCAACGTTTTCCGGTTTCATGGATTCCCATGCGTAGAATCCGCCGTGTCCGTCCACGTCATCTTTTGGCTCCTCTACGGTTGGATTGCGGGCAGTCTGTACCAGATGGATCTTTGGGTTGCTGTCCGTATCGAACTCCTCCTTGTAGAGATCTACCAGACGGGCGGTGTGCAGGTCCATGTTCGACTGACCCGTGCAGAGCCAGACATCACCCACGTAGATATCGTCCAGCTGAATCGATTCAGCCGTTGCCGAACCATCAATCTTGAGTGTATAAGGTCCACCCACCATTTTCTTCTGCGTAGTAGGGATGCTCACCATCCACTTGCCCGAGGCATCGGCAATGGTATTGTAGCGCTTTTTCATGAATGTTACCGTCACCTGTTCCTGTGGGTCAGCCTGACCCCAGATGTTGGCCTTGTCGCCACGCTGCAGTACCATTCCACTTGAGATAAAACGGGGAAGTTTGACCTCCGCATAGCCTGATGTAGCAGCTGCTGTCAGTGCCAGAAGAGTCAGGAGTGAGGTCTTGCCAGATAAGTTTTTGTGTGTCATAGGTATATTAATATTGATAAGTTTTCGGTGCAAAAGTAATGAAAAAACCGTAAAAATGGACCAAAAAGAGTAACAATTTTGAAAAATGTATCATAAATGAAGATTAAAGTTCCATATTTTTGTCCATAATTCTTTTTTTTTATGTATCTTTGCCGCGCAGATATGTTAGTGACCTGTGAGAGCAGGTCGAACAAGATGCCATTACTAAACACAAAACACAATAGTACTATGAAGCGTTATCTTTTCCCAGCCGACTACATGGCTGACCCATCCGTTCACGTTTTTAACGGTAAGATTTACATTTATCCTAGTCATGACTGGGAGGCATCAAATGTCGAGAATGACAATGGTGACCAGTATATCATGAAAGACTATCATGTTCTCTCTATTGATGGTGATCCAATGACTGGTACAGTTACTGACCATGGTTGCGTGCTCCGCCAGGAGGATATTCCTTGGGCTGGCCGTCAGCTCTGGGACTGCGACGTACAGGAGTACGAAGTAGAGGTTCCTACCAACGCAGAGGAGCAGGCTGCAGGCATGGGCTTCAGCAAGAAGGTTAAGAAGTATATCATGTACTTCCCACTCAAGGACCGCAATGACGTGTTCCACTGGGGTACTGCCATCGCTGACAATCCTGCTGGTCCATTCATCCCACAGCCAGCACCAATTCCTGGTTCTTACAGCATTGATATGTGCGCATTCCGTGACGATGCCGATAATGAGGTATATGTTTACTTCGGTGGTCTCTGGGGCGGTCAGCTTCAGCGCTATAAGGACAATATCCACCTTGAGGAGCCACATCTCCCAGAGGGTAAGGAGGACGCACTCCCAAGCCGTTGCGTACGTCTTACCAAGGATGGTATGAACTATGCTGAGGCTCCACGTCCAATCCTCGTTGTTGATGAGCAGGGCAATCCTCTTAAGGCTGATGATCCACACCGCTTCTTCGAGGCTTCATGGACTTTCAAGAAGGACGGTAAGTACTACTTCTCTTATTCTACCGGTGACAGCCACCTCCTCTGCTATGCAGTAGGTGACAATCCTTACGGCCCATTCACCTATCAGGGCGTGATCCTCACCCCAGTAGTAGGTTGGACAACCCACCATGCTATTATTGAGTTCGAGGGCAAGTGGTATCTCTTCCATCACGATTCAGTACCTTCTGGCGGTAAGTCTTGGCTCCGCAGCTTGAAGGTTTGTCCTATCGAGTGGGATGAGAACGGTAAGATTAAGACCATTGAGGGCCTTGATTGAAATGAAATAATTAAACAATGAAAAAATGAAAGAATTATGGCTCCGCGAGATCCCATCGTTCAGTTGAAGTCGATGGATTTCGCTGCGAGAATTGTCCGGGTACATGAGTACCTCGTAAAAGTAAAAAAAGAAAAAAGAATCTCAGATCAATTATATCGTAGCGGAACTTCTATTCAAGCGAATATTGCGGAAGCTCAATATGCTGTCAGCCATGCTGATTTCATAAACAAAATGCAGATTGCATTGAAAGAGGCGAATGAGTCTAGAAACTGGATAACTTTACTTTATAAAACAGGTTATTTTGATGCAAAGGCTTACCAATCTCTATATGATGATGTCAATCAGATCGTAATGTTGTTGATAGCAATACTTCGAACGTCAAAGTCATAATTTTTCATTTTTCCATTTCAATAATTATTTCATTGTTTCATTATTTAATTTTTTCATTTCTTTATTATGGCAAATGTAGATGAAGCTAAAGGCTTCTATAAATTAAACTGGATGCAGCGCATCGGTTTCGGTTCGGGCGACTTGGCACAGAACCTCATCTATCAGACGATCAGCATGTACTTGCTGTTCTTCTATACTGATATTTTTGGCCTCGATCCAGCTGCTGCATCATTGATGTTCCTCATCGTACGTCTCGTTGACGTGGCTTGGGACCCACTCGTTGGTACCTATGTCGATAAGCACAATCCTAAGTTGGGTAAGTATCGTTCTTACCTTGTGTTGGGTGGCATCCCTTTGACTGGCTTGGCTATCCTCTGCTTCTGGAATGGCTTCTCAGGTTCGCTTGTCTATGCTTACATTACCTACGTAGGTCTCTCGATGCTCTACACCTTGATCAACGTTCCTTACGGTGCATTGAACTCATCGCTCACCCGCGATACCAATGAGATCACTATCCTTACCTCGGTTCGTATGTTCATGGCTAACTGCGGTGGTTTGGCTGTAGGTTCAGGTATTCCTTTGCTCGTTGCTGCTCTTGCTGCTCCAGAGTTCATTCAGGAGGGTTCGGCTGCCATGCCTAAGGATCCAGATGCTTGGTTTTACACCATGTCTATCTACGCTATCGTAGGTCTGGCTCTTCTGGTCTTCTGTTTCTCTCAGTGTAAGGAGCGTGTCGTCATGGACGAGAAGGAGGCTGCCAACGTTAAGGTGAGCGACCTCTGGAATGAGTTCGGCACCAACAAGCCTCTCCGTATCATCGCCTTCTTCTTCATCACCGCATTCGCAATGATGAGCGTAGGTAATGCTGCTGGTGCTTACTTCATGTCGAGCAACATGCACGGTACTGCTGCTGAGCTCTCTATCTTCATGGGTCTCGGTTCTATTCCTTCATTCATCTTCATGCCACTCGTTCCAGCTATCAAGAAGGCTATCGGTAAGAAGAACATGTTCTATGCATTCCTTACCATCGCTATCATCGGTATGGCTATGCTCTACGCAGTTGCTAAGATGGAGAATCCTTCAATGACTTGGGTTTACATTGCACAGTTCATTAAGTCAACGGGTGTGATCGTAGCTACTGGTTACATGTGGGCTCTCGTTCCTGAGGTTATCTCTTACGGCGAGTGGAAGAGCGGCAAGCGTATCGCTGGTATCGTAAATGCACTCACTGGTATCTTCTACAAGGCTGGTATGGCTTTGGGTGGTGTCGTTCCTGGAGCAGTTCTTGCTTACGTTGCTTACAACAAGGACAGCGTTGAGCAGACCCCACTTGCACAGGAGGGTATCCTCTGGCTCGTCTGCGTTATTCCTGCTATCCTCCTCGGTCTCGCTATGTGGATCATTTCAAAGTATGAGCTCACTGACGAGAAGATTGACGAGATCAACAAGGAAATCGAGGCTCGCAATAAGTAATTCAATTCCTATTGCATTTTAGTAATCACTGATTACAACTATAGAGGCTGTGTCAAAAGACCCAGCAAATATTAAATTATAAATAATAATTCCACCCCCATTACAGAGTTCTGTAGCGAGGGTGGAATTAATATTTATCAACTATGATTTATTATTTCGTGGCTTTTGACACGCTCCCATTTTTGTCACTTATTCTGATCGCCTCCTTCTGCGCAGGTCTTGTCAAAACCTTCAAATGCTTGCCGAGTCCTCCTGTCGTCCATTTCATAACTGTGAAATGCTTGCCGAGGCCTCGTGTCGTCCATTTCATAACTGTGAAATGCTCGCCGAGGCCTCGTGTCGTCCATTTCATAACTGTGAAATGCTTGCCGAGGCCTCGTGTCGTCCATTTCATAACTGTGAAATGCTTGCCGAGGTCTCGTGTCGTCCATTTCATAACTGTGAAATGCTCGCCGAGGCCTCTTGTCGTCCATTTCATAACTGTGAAATGCTCGCCGAGACCTCTTGGCATCTATTCCTCAACCGTATCATATTATCCGAGGCCTCTGGTGTAATTTCCGTAAAAATGGGTTACTCGCTCTTGACTATTTGGGCAGGATTAATTCTTGCAATCTGCCAGATTTGCACACCTACAGTAAGCACCACGAAGGCAGTCATGAGCAGGAAAATGCTGCCATAGAAGAGAGGACCGAAGTCAAAGACCTCGCGGAAACCATTTTCGTCTATTGAGTTGAACAGGATAAAGGTCAGCGTGAAGGCGATGGTGGCAGTAATGAGCAACAACACGATATAGAGTCGCGCAAAGCGGGCGGCAATGTGGCGGGCCTTGGCACCATTGATCTTGCGGATGGCCATCTCCTTGCGTCGCATGGCAGTATCCATGGTGATGGCAGAATAGATGCCCAACAGCGTGATGATGAGTGCGATGCCAGCGAAGAGCCAGAAGAGGCTGAGGAACTGGCGCATAGTCTTGTCTCGCTCGAGAATATATTGCTGTACCGACTCAAGTTTCGTGACAATCTCGCCATTGAATGTTACTCCTCCATGTTTGCTTAAAACCTCACATAGTTCTCGGTTCAGTTCTTTGGCCTTGCCTGGATAGCTCTTGACATAGAACTGGCCGTATGTTACTGGATATGCCATATAGATGCCACCACGCTGGTACATGTGAACACTGACACTGTTGATGCACGACTTCTCCAATAGATTATCTATCACACCCACGATGGTGACGAAACGCAAAGGACTTTCAGCGTCGAATTCTTTACGCGGATCATAGAAACGAG
>JAZLJN010000126.1:0-53440 GCA_045617885.1 Bacteroidales bacterium
GATCTTGCACTCTGTGAGTTTGTCTGCTCATCAAAGACGCCTGTTCAGCAGGTATTCGCTGATGGCCTTGTTAAACTCCGCAAAGAAATGGAATGATCGCCTTGCGGCGAAGTGAAAAAGTGAAAAAGTTAAAAAGTTAAATCGCCTTCGCGACGCCTGATAAGACTTTCAGACAGAATATGTACGACGAGGCTTTCGACCCGCAAGAACTCTTTAACTCTTTAACTCTTTAACTCTTTAACTTTTCATAAGCATTATGAAATTAAACGATTATATCAACGAAAAGATTGACCCCCTTTTCCAAAAGGGCGGCAAATATGAGAAGCTGTGGTCAGTATATGACTCCTTCCATACTTTCCTCTTCGTTCCTCGTCATACCGCTGCTCGCAAGGGTGTACAGGTGCATGACTCTGTAGATTCAAAGCGTGTCATCATCATGGTGATCCTCGCTCTGATTCCTGCCATGCTATTCGGTTGCTGGAACGTAGGCTATCAGCATGACCTTGCCCTCGGCATCAATGACGGCTGGTTTATGCAGTTCCTCTATGGCTTCGGCGCTTTCCTGCCTAAGGTTATCGTAAGCTATGTGCTTGGTCTCGGCATCGAGATGACCGTAGCTTGTATGAAGCGCGAAGAGGTGGCTGAGGGCTTCCTTGCCTCTGGCCTCCTGATCCCAATGATTGTACCAGTAGAGACTCCACTCTGGATGATTGCTGTGGCTACTGCCTTCTCTGTAATCTTCGCAAAGGAGATCTTCGGTGGTACAGGTATGAACATCTTCAACCCAGCTTTGATCACCCGTGCTTTCCTCTTCTTTGCCTATCCAAAGGCAATGTCAGGTGACGAGGTGTTTGTACGTACTGGCAACTGGCTCACCGGTGCTCCAATTGAGGGCACACAGGTAGTGGACGGTTTCTCAGGCGCTACCCCACTCGCTGCTGTGGCTGATCACTCATTCAACCCAGAGACTTTCTCTACTCTCGACGCATTCCTGGGTCTCATCCCTGGCTCTATCGCAGAGACCTCTACCCTCGCTATCCTCCTCGGTGCAGCACTGCTGCTCATCACTAAGGTAGCTTCATGGCGCATCATGGGTGGTGTATTTGTAGGCGGTGCTCTGGTTTCGGCTCTCATCGCAGCATGTGCTGACAACGCTCCTACTGTAATGCAGCAGCTCTGCCTCGGTGGCTTTGCCTTCGGTGCCGTATTCATGGCAACTGATCCTGTAACCGGCTGTCGCACCAACTGCGGCAAGATCTGGTACGGCCTCTTCATCGGTGCTATGGCTATCGTGATCCGTATGTTTAACACCGGCTATCCTGAGGGTATGATGATGGCAATCCTCCTGGGCAATGCTGTGGCTCCTCTCATCGACTACTGTGTAGTAGAGAGCAACATCAGCAAGCGTGCAAAGCGTGTGAAGGCTTAATTGAGATTTGTAATTGTAAATTGTAAATTGTAAAATTGATAAGATTATGAATCGCAATAGTAACGTTTATACCGTAATCTACGCTGTTGTACTCTGTGGTCTCGTAGCAGTACTGCTCTCTGCAGCTGCTCTCGGTTTGAAAGACCAGCAGAAGGCTAACACCGATAATGAGAAGAAGCAGCAGATCCTCATGGCCGTAGAAGGTCCTCTTCAGGCAGCTGGTATCTGTGACGCTGTTACTTTCGAGAACGCCGCTGATATCTGGGAGAAGCTCGATATGGAGAACAACATGGCATGTGTTACCGTAGGTGGTGACCTTGACCAGGATACCAATCCTTTCGAGATTAATGCAAAGAGCCTCTTTACCAAGGGTGAGGTTAAGGCTGATGCTAAGCTTCCATTCTTCTGTGCAAACATCAACGATAAGCCATATTATATAATGTGTATGTATGGCGCAGGTCTTTGGGATGCCATCTGGGGCTATATCGCAGTTGAAGGTGATGGTTCTACCATCGCTGGTGCATCTTTCGACCACGCTGGTGAGACCGCAGGTCTTGGTGCAAAGATCAAGGACGATCCTGCATTCGCTGCTGCCTTCATCGGCAAGCAGATCTTCAAGAATGGTGAGTTCGCTCCTGTTGTAGTTACCAAGAAGGCTGCTGACAACAAGGTGGACGCTATCACTGGTGCTACCAAGACCTCTGATTGTGTCAGCATCATGGTTGGCAATTCACTTCAGGGCTACGCAGCTGCCCTCCAGCAGCTCGGCGAGCTCAGCACTATGGGCAGTGACTGCTGTGGCAATGCTGAAGGCGGCTGCTGCGGCAAGTGCCAGGAAGGTGCAGAAGGCGAGTGCTGCCAGAAGGCAGAAGGTGCTTGCAACCACGAAGGCGAGTGCCCAAAAGAAGGTGAGTGTGACAAGTGCCCTAACAAGGCTGAATAAAAAAATAGTGAAAAAGTTAAAAAAATATGGCAGAAAAGAAACCTGGTGTTTTCACCGGTCCTCTCTGGACGAATAACCCTGTCGTAGTACAGGTTCTCGGTATCTGCTCGGCTTTGGCCGTCACTACCCAGATGAAGCCAGCCTTGGTAATGGGTATCGCTCTTACCTGTGTGCTTGCTTTCGCTAACGTGATTATTTCTTTGCTTCGCAACACTATCCCTAACCGTATCCGAATCATCGTACAGTTGGTCGTTGTTGCTGCGCTTGTAATTATTGTAAACCAGATTCTCAAGGCTTACGTTTATGACGTCAGCAAGGCTCTTTCAGTTTACGTTGGTCTGATTATCACCAACTGTATCCTCATGGGTCGTCTGGAGGCATTCGCTTTGGGCAACAAGCCTTTCCCTGCTCTCCTTGACGGTCTCGGAAACGGTCTTGGCTACGCTGGCATCCTCTTCGTTGTAGCTACCATCCGCGAGTTCTTCGGCGCTGGCACCCTCTTCGGATTTGATGTTATCGCCCGTTTCGTAAATGAGGCTGGTTATGATGGCTACCAGAACTGTGGCTTCTTCGTGATGCCTTCAGCAGCCCTGATCATCCTCGGCTGTATCATCTGGTACCTTCGTGCAAAGAACCCAGAACTTCAGGACAAGTAATCGCGCTCTGCGCGAAGTGAAAAAGTGAAACAGTTAAATAGTTAAATCGCTGGAAAAGTGAAAAAGTGAAACAGTTAATAGTTAAATCGCTTTCGCGACGCCTGGTAAGACTCTAGGCAAGCAGGAACTCTTTAACTTTTTAACTCTTTAACTCTTTAACTTCTAACAACTCTTTAACTCTTTAACTCTTTAACTCTTTAACTTCTAACAAAGATTATGGAATTATTAAATTTGTTTATCAAGTCAATCTTTATTGACAATATGATCTTTGCACTGTTCCTGGGTATGTGTTCTTACCTCGCAGTGTCAAAGACTGTCAAGACTTCAGTTGGCTTGGGCGCAGCAGTAACATTCGTGTTGCTCATCACCCTTCCTGTCAACTACCTGCTTGACAAATATGTGCTTCAGCCAAACGCTCTCATCGAGGGTGTTGACCTCAGTTATTTGAGCTTCATTATCTTCATTGCTGTCATCGCTGCTATCGTACAGATCGTAGAGATGGTTGTAGAGAAGTTCTTCCCAGCTCTTTATGGTTCGCTCGGTATCTTCCTCCCACTGATTGCCGTAAACTGCGCCATCCTCGGTGGTTCGCTCTTCATGCAGCAGAAGGAGTTCGAGACCTTTGCAGAGCCAGTAGTCTATGCACTTGGTTCAGGCATCGGCTGGCTCTTCGCCATCGCTTGCCTTGCAGCCATCCGTGAGAAGCTCGCTTATTCTAATATCCCCGCTCCACTCAAGGGCCTCGGCATCACTTTCATCGTGACCGGTCTCATGGCTATCGCCTTCTTGAGCTTCAGCGGCATTCAATTAGGATAAGTGAAAAAGTTAAATAGTGAAAAAGTTAAATCGCTTTCGCGACGCCTGCTAAAGACCTCTCGAAAACAGGAACTTTTTAACTCTTTAACTCTTTAACTCTTTAACTTTTACATTTGTACAAAATGGAAATGACTTATGTATACGCAATTGCAGTCTTTCTGATTGTAATTCTGTTGCTGGTAGCATTGCTGCTCGGCATCAAGGCATGGCTCGTTCCTGCAGGCAATATCACCGTTGACGTCAATGGTAAGAAGCAGATCGAGGCAGGCATCGGCACCACAGCTCTCGCTGCTCTGCAGCAGGGCGGCATCTTCCTGTCATCAGCTTGTGGTGGCGGTGGCAAGTGCGGTCAGTGTAAGTGTATCATCGAAGAGGGCGCTGGCGATATCCTTCCTACTGAGGTTGGTTTCTTCAACCGTAAGCAGATAAAGGCTAAGTATCGTCTTGCTTGCCAGTCGAAGATTAAGGAAAACGCTAAGGTAATCGTTCCAGATGACGTATTCGGCGTTAAGGAATGGGAGTGCACCGTTATTGGCAACAAGAACGTGGCAACCTTCATTAAGGAGTACAAGGTGGCTCTGCCTGCTGGCGAGCACATGAACTTCGAGCCTGGTTCTTATGCACAGATCCGCATTCCAAAGTTCGAGATTGACTATAAGGATTATGACCGTGAGCTCATCGGTGACACCTATCTGCCAGCTTGGGAGAAGTTCCACCTCTTCGACCTCCACTGCTCTAACCCTGAGCCAACCATCCGTGCTTACTCAATGGCTAACTATCCAGATGAGGGCGACATCATTACGCTGAATGTACGTATCGCTACTCCTCCATTCCTGCCACGTGAGCAGCAGAAGCCAGATGCTAACAACTCCATGCCAGTTAACCCTGGTACCGCATCTTCTTACATCTTCAACCTCCGTCCAGGCGATAAGGTTATCATGTCTGGTCCTTATGGTGAGTTCCGTCCACAGTACGGCACTGGCCGTGAGATGATTTGGGTAGGTGGTGGTGCCGGTATGGCTCCTCTCCGTGCACAGATCATGCATATGCTGAAGGGTAACGGCATCGCTCCTGAGGATCGTCAGCGTCCAATGCACTACTTCTATGGTGCACGTGCGCTTGAGGAGATTCCATTCCTCGACGACTTCCTCGCTCTTGAGAAGGAGTTCCCTAACTTCCACTTCCACCTCGCTTTGGACCGTCCTGATCCTAAGGCAGACGCAGCTGGTATCGCTTATACCCCAGGCTTCGTAGCTCCAGTAATGGGCGACACCTATCTGAAGGCTCACGAGGCTCCAGAGGACTGCGAGTACTACCTCTGTGGACCTCCGATGATGGCTAAGACCGTGCTTGACCTCCTCCACAGCCTCGGCGTAGAGGATGACATGATCCGCTTCGATAACTTCGGCGGATAATCGGGCACTTTCTTAATAATACACGACAAAGGTCGCTGAGTATCTATTCATGATACTTCAGCGACTTTTTTCATGCGTCACTCGTCACAATGACAGCGTCACGAGAGTAGGACGTGTAAGGGTTCTTTGTCCGCAAGCAGAGGAATAATTTATAACTGATGGCCGACATAACTTATGTCTCACGTCGGTCATAAATTACGTCGAAAACGCGATTTCATATGAATGAAGTATTCGTGAAAATAGTCGTTTTTGAGCACGTTTTTGGCAAAAAAAGTACAGAATAACGGTTGCAGAGGCAGTTAACGCCTTTTTTTAACGCAAAGATTTGGGTATTCGATAAAAAATCACTATATTTGTGCCAAATTATATACCTTCGGTAACTACCCACGAACACAAACACTATGGCAGAAGCACAGCAGAACCTCGACGAACAAATGGCTCAAGCACAAGCCATCGCTGAATATGGCGATGACAAGATCCAGCACCTGGAATGGACAGAACACATCCGCAGGCGTCCAGGTATGTACATCGGTAAGCAGGGTGACGGCTCAAAAGATGATGATGGCATCTACATCCTCCTGAAAGAGGTGATAGATAACTCCATTGACGAATATGCTATGGGCTTCGGCAAACGTATAGAGGTTAAGCTGACTGAAGAGGGCCGCGTCAGTGTGCGTGACTATGGACGTGGCATCCCTCTCGGCAAGCTTGATGCCTGCGTGAGCGAGATCAATACCGGCGGTAAGTATGACACATCAGTATTCAAGAAGTCCGTAGGTCTGAATGGTGTAGGTCTCAAAGCAGTGAATGCGCTCTCAAGCTATTTCTTCGTCCGTGCCTGCCGTAACGGTGAGAAGAAGGAGATTACCTATCAGGCTGCCAAGAAGATTGAGGAATCTGAGATTGTGCCTACGGATGAGCCGAATGGAACTTACGTAGAGTTTGTGCCTGACAAGACGATCTTTGAGAACTACAAGTTCCGCACAGAGTTCGTGGAGACCATGCTGCACAATTACTCCTACCTGAACATCGGACTGACACTCATGCTCAATGGAAAGCGCTACGTCTCGAAGAACGGTCTTGCCGATCTGCTAAATGCCCGCATGGATGCGCAGCCCCTCTATGAACCAATCCATCTGCTCGGCGACGACATTGAGGTGGTAATTACGCACGGTAATTCGTATGGCGAACAGTATTATTCCTTCGTGAATGGTCAGTACACCTCGCTCGGTGGCACGCATCTGGCAGCCTTCAAGGAATCTTCAGCACGCGTGATCAAGGAATTCTTCTCGCAGAAGAACTTTGAATTCTCTGATATCCGTAATGGTATGGTGGCAGCTATCGCCATTAAGGTGCAGGAGCCTGTGTTCGAAGCACAGACCAAGACGAAACTGGGCAGCACCCGCATGAGCCCCAACCCCGAGGATGTCACGATACAGAAGTTCGTAGGTGACTTCCTGAAGCGCGAACTGGACAACTATCTGCACCGCGAACCTGAGATTGCGGACGTGATGATGCAGAAAATACAGGCAAGCGAGAAGGAACGCAAGGAGTTGGCAGGACTCTCAAAGCAGGCTAAAGAGAGAGCAAAGAAGGTGAACCTCCACAACCGCAAGCTGCGTGACTGCCACGTACACTTCAATGATGTCAGAGGCTCAAAGCAGGAGGATTCTTGCATCTTTATCACCGAGGGTGACTCTGCTTCTGGTTCGATCACCAAAAGCCGCGACGTAGAGACACAAGCAGTATTCTCTTTGCGAGGCAAACCGCTCAACTGCTTCGGCATGACCAAGAAGGTTTGTTACGAAAATGAGGAATTCAACCTGCTGCAGGCTGCACTCAACATTGAGGACGGTCTGGATGGACTTCGCTACAACAAGGTAATCATTGCTACCGATGCCGATGTGGATGGTATGCATATCCGCTTGCTGCTGATGACTTATTTCCTGCAGTTCTTCCCCGAACTGGTACGAACGGGACATGTGTATATCCTGCAGACACCTCTCTTCCGTGTCCGCAACAAGAAGGTAACACGCTACTGCTACACCGATGAAGAACGTCTGGCTGCCATAGAGGAATGTGGCTCAACTGCAGAAATCACCCGATTCAAAGGTCTCGGTGAGATCTCCCCTGACGAGTTCAAATGCTTTATTGGCGAAGACATGCGCCTTGACATGGTACACCTCCGAAAGGAAGATGCAGTACATGAGATGCTCGAATATTACATGGGTAAGAACACTATGGAGCGTCAGGAATTCATCATCAACAATCTTGTCATTGAACTGGACGAAGCGTAACGGCAAGTGAAGAACCACCTCCTTCTATACAAGATGTAAATTTGAACAAAGGCTAATGAAGATAATATTTCCGGGGTCATTTGACCCTTTTACCAAGGGACACGAAAGTGTGGTACGCCGCGGACTGGAGCTGTGTGACGAAATGATAATTGCTGTAGGCTACAATGCACAGAAGAGACCTACGGGTATGTTCAGCGTCGAAGCACGTGTGCAGATGATCTCGCAGTTCTATGCCAATGAACCTCGCATCAAGGTAATAGCCTACACCACCCTGACCACCGATATTGCCAAACAACTGGGATGCACCCACATCCTCCGTGGTGTCCGTACGGTTATTGACTTCGAGTATGAACGTCAGCTTGCCGATGTGAACCGCCACCTTACAGGCATTGAGACTATCCTGCTCTTTAATGAACCTAATATGGCACATATCACCTCTACTACTGTCCGAGAGCTCCTCTGCTTCGGTAAAGATGTTACGGACTTTATGCCGGACGGATTCCCGGAATTAAAAGTTAAAGGTTAAAAGTTAAGAGTTAAGAGTTGGGTTGCGAAGGTGAACGGTAACTACAAACAAGAAACTCAAAGTTTTTCTGCTATAAGGAGGTGTATAAATCACGAAGAGATTAAACAAGATAAAAATTAATATGACACTTTCGGGTGCGGGAAGTTAATATAGGTTTATACGTCTTTAGTGCATAGCAACAGAAAAAAATGAATAGAATAAAGTCATATATAATCCTTGGCATAATCCTGCTGATGTCTGGTTCGGTGTTTCGGACCAAAGCAGACATCTATCAGGATGCTCAAACCTTCAGCCGCCTGCTGCTGGCTCTTGATGCACTGTATGTGGATACAGTCAACACGCAGGAACTGACTGAAACTGCACTGAAAGCTATGCTCAAGGAACTTGACCCCCACTCCACTTATCTCAATGAGGAGGAGGCAAAGTCGATGACAGAGAGCCTGGGTGGTAACTTTGAGGGCATCGGCGTCACCTATCAGATGGAGAATGACACACTGCTTGTAATCAATACCGTACAGGGAGGACCGTCAGAAAAGGTGGGAATTATGGCAGGTGACCGCATTGTGATGGTGAATGATTCGACCATTGCAGGCATGAAATACAGCACCCGCGAAATACAGCGACGGTTGAGAGGACCGAAGGGCACCCATGTAGATATCGGTGTGATGCGCATGGGAGAAAAAGACCTGATATGGTTTGACATCGAACGAGACAAGATTCCTATCTACAGCCTTGACGCCTCTTATATGGCAACTCCCGAAGTGGGTTACATAAAGGTCAGCCGTTTTGCCCAAACTACCGGTGAAGAACTTGCCAATGCCATTGACAAGCTCACGGAACAAGGCATGAAAGATATCATCATAGACCTGCAAGGAAATGGCGGCGGTCTGGTATCTTCAGCAGTAGAGATGGCAGAGCTTTTCCTGCCTAGTGGCGAGATGGTAGTCTATACTGAAGGACGCACGGACGTACGCCGCAACTATAAGACACGCTCTTCGCGCAAGGTTTTCACAGGTCGCGTCGTAGTTCTGATGGATGAAGTCAGCGCTTCAGCGGCAGAGATTTTTGCCGGATGTATGCAGGATCTGGATCGCGGTCTGATAGTCGGACGCCGCAGTTATGGCAAGGGACTTGTACAGCGTCCCATCGTATTACCTAACAACGGTTTGGTCAGACTCACCGTGGCACATTACTTCACGCCTTCTGGCCGCTGCATCCAGAAGCCGTTTACCAAAGGCGACAAAAAGGGTTACGAAGAGGATATCCTGAACAGGCTGAACGCCGGAGAGCTTTTCTCATCAGACAGCATCCATTTCAATGACTCTCTTCGGTATCTGACACGAGCAGGCAGAGTAGTCTATGGCGGCGGTGGCATTATGCCAGATCTCTTCGTACCGCTTGACACCATGCAAACCTCACGCGCTCATCGAGCCGTAGTGGCAAAGGGTACGCTCAACAGATTTGTGATTAACTACTTCAAGCAGAATCAGGCAAAGCTGAAGAAGCAATATCCAACTCTTGAGGACTTCCTCTCTGGAAAGTACGAGGTGAGCGACGGGATGGTAACAGAACTTATCGAACAGGCACGCAAGGACAGTGTCAAGAATGACAGCCTGGAGACGCTTCTCTCCAATGAGACATTCAGACTTCAGATCAAGGCAACTCTTGCCAATGACCTTTATGGTACAGGCGCTTATGCCCGCATCATGAATCAGATTATCCCAGCATACAAAGAAGCCCTTGCGCTGATTACTGACGAGCGACGATATCTTAAACTCATCTCGCCGACGAAGTAACGGGCATAAAAATGGATAAAGGTACTATTTACTTGCGGTAACTATAAAACATATTTATATAAATGCCATTTTTAGAACTACATTTTGACATACAAGAGATCATCTCTGCCTTCATCGTCATCTTTGCGATGATTGACATCATAGGCGCCATACCTATAGTGCTTGACCTCCAGAGCAAGACAGGTCCGGTCAAAGCAGGACAGGCTGCGTTGGTATCACTGGCACTGCTGCTGGCGTTCCTTCTGGGCGGCGAGATGATTCTAGCACTCTTTAATGTGGAGATCCATTCTTTCGCAGCCGCTGGTGCTATTATCATCTTCCTGATGGCTGTAGAGATGACGCTGGGTATTGAGATTTTCCACTATGACGACGGTCCTGAAGGAGCTTCGACCATCGTGCCCGTAGTATTCCCGCTCATTGCAGGTGCTGGCACATTCACCGCTCTGCTCTCCCTTCGCGCAGAATACAACCTGCTCAATATCGTCATTGCGCTCGTGCTGAATATCATGGTGGTATTTGCCGTGCTCAAGAATATCCATATCCTTGAGAAGATCTTTGGCAAAGGCACTATCTATGTGCTCCGCAAGTTCTTCGGCATCATCCTGTTGGCCATTGCCGTGAAGCTTTTTACCAGCAACATTGCGGCTTTGATTAGTATAAATTAAAACAACATATCAACAAACGTATTTGATCAAAATTTTCTTATATCATCCGAATCTCACAGCGTGGTGCATCGCGCAGCGGATAATATAAACTATTTTTGAATGAATACTAATCCAATAATTCATTTCAATAATACTTTACAGTATTCTTTGCATCATAGTAAAACCTCACGCAATTTTATATCTTAATGAAACACATTTTTGCCACTCTCCTATCAGCCTTTCTGCTGATCCTCACCCTCACAAGTGCCGAGGAAAAGAAACCTATCAAGATCTACATGATAGGTGATTCTACTATGGCGAACAAATCACTCACAGGCAACAACCAGGAACGTGGTTGGGGCCAGATGTTGAGCGCTTTCTTTACCGATGACGTCATCATTGATAACAGAGCTCATAATGGCCGAAGCACCAAATCCTTCATCGATGGCGGAGAGTGGCAGGCTGTATATGAGGCTATTGAGCCAGGTGACTATGTAATCATCCAGTTCGGTCATAATGACGAGAAGATCAGTTCTCCCGAGCGCTATACACAGCCAGGAGATACTTTTGATGAGAATCTGCGCCGCTTTGTAGTGGAGACACGTGAGAAGGGCGGTATCCCTGTACTTATGGATGCCATCGCACGCCGTTCATTCTTTGTCAATGAAAATGCTGCCGAAGAGGATGACCTCTTTGGTAAGGGAACTACCCAACAGAAGGAGGGCAAAAACCTCATTGAGACGCATATTATCACCCGCGAGGATGGCACCATTGATGATTATCTGGAGTCTCCACGTTTTGTAGCAGAGGAACTGGAGGTGCCTTTTGTTGAAATGAACAAGATCAGCAAGGAGCTTATCGAGAGTTACGGCAATGAAGGTTCCAAGCAACTCTTCTGCTGGCTTCCTGCCAACACTTATGCCGCCTGTCCACAGGGCCGTGAGGATAATACTCACCTCTCTGTAGCAGGAGCCCGTGCCCTCTGCAGCCTTGCAGTTGATGCGCTTGGCGAGGCTGTTCCTGCTTTGAAGCCTTTCATCCGTCACTATGATCTGGTAGTGGCACAAGACGGCTCTGGCGATTTCTTTACCATCCAGGATGCCGTCAACGCAATTCCTGACTATAACAGTGAGGAGATCAAAATCCTGGTTCAGCCAGGCACTTACTATGAGAAAGTAATCATCCCAGAGAGCAAGAGCCACATCACCATGATAGCCAAGACTGAAGGCAAGAGCATCATCTCATACGACGACTATGCTTCAAAGAAATCTGCCCTCACCGGACGCACTAAAGGGACATCCGGTTCTGCCTCTATCTATATCTATGCGCCCTGGTTCGAGGCTGTAGGCATGACATTTGAGAATACTGCCTCGCGTAAGTCTTGGCAGGAGGAGAAGAAAGTTTTAGGACAGGGCGTAGCAGCGCTGGTAGTGGGTGACAAGGCTGTATTCCGTCGCTGCCGGTTCCTGGGTCATCAGGATACCCTTTACGCCTACGGCATGAAGTCTGACCCAAAGACCAACGAGGAGAAACAGGAGAGCCATCTTATCAAGCACTTCACCCAGCTGCAGAGCCGTCAGTATTATGAGGATTGCTATATCGAAGGCACTGTAGATTACATCTTTGGCTGGGCCATTGCCGTATTCAACCGTTGCGAACTGCATAGCCTTGGCAGAGGATATATCACAGCAGCCGCCACACCAGAGAATCAGGACTACGGCTTTGTATTCCACAATTGTACCGTTACAGCCGAACCTGAGGTGACCACCTATCTCGGACGTCCTTGGCGCAACTATGCGCAGACCGTATTCCTCAACTGCGAGCTCTCCGAAGCAGTTTCACCTGACGGATGGGAGGTTTGGACAAACAAGGAGACAGGTCACGATGGTTCGAGCACAGCTTTCTATGCAGAGCACAAGAGTACTGGTGCTGGCGCCAACGTTGAGAAGCGCGTAAGATGGAGTCACCAGCTCAACGGACTCGAGTCATTTCGCTACAACATTCCATTCATCCTAAAAGGCAAGGATGGCTGGGCTCCTACCCTCTCACCTGCTCCAGAAAAGCAGACTTCAGAAGAAACCAATGAGCAGACTTCAGAAGAAACAAATGAACAGACTCACATATAAATACAGTAATAAAACACACTCTAAACAATGAAACTATTCAAAGTATTAGCCGCAGGAACCATTGCATTAGGTTTAGCATCCTGCCAACAGACCATTCCAGAAGACACACTTGCTGTTCGTATGGTCAAATCAGAGATTACTCGCATGCCATCAGCTGACATGATTGACTACAACACCCAGCTGAAGTGGAACTACACCCACGGTCTGGAGCTTCAGTCTATGATGCTCACCGCTGCACAGTATCCTCATGTTGACAAACTGGTGTGGGATTATGCTACCCAGTACCTTGACACCATCATCAATGCAGATGGAAGCATCAATAAGTACAAGAAGACCAACTACACCCTTGACCACATCAATCCTGGCAAGATGCTGTTCCTGGCTTATGACCGCACCAAAGACCAGCGCTACCGCACCGCCATGGACACGCTTTACAGCCAGCTCCAGACACATCCGCGCGTCAGCGAAGGTGGTTTCTGGCACAAGAATGCCTATCCCCACCAGATGTGGCTGGATGGCATTTATATGGAGGCTCCTTATTATGCCGAATATGCCAAGCGATTCCTTTCAGGCGATGAGCAGAAGCGTGCCTTTGATGATGTAGTAAATCAGTTCATGGTAGTGGCACGTCACACCTATGATCCAGCCAACGGACTTTACCGTCATGCCTGGGATGAAAGCCGCGAGATGGGCTGGAGCGATCCAGAGACTGGTCAGGCGCCTCACGTATGGGGCCGCGCCCTTGGCTGGTACACCATGGCAATGGTCGATGTGCTTGACCTGCTACCTGAAGGCTATTCTGGCCGTGACAGCATTCAGGGCATCCTTCAGCCACTTTGTGATAACTTGCTCAAGATTCAGAATCCAGAGACTTTAGCCTGGGAACAGGTGCTCGACCAGACCGGACGTGAAGGCAACTATCAGGAGACATCCTGCACCGCTATGTTTGCCTATACCTTCCTTAAGGGAGCGCTCAAAGGATTCCTTCCTAAAGAATACTGGGCACGCGGCTATAACACACTCCAGAGCCTCACAGAACATTTCGTAGTGGAGGATCAGGACGAAGCAGGTAATCCAAAGGGCACGATCAGCCTGACCCGCGTCTGCGGTGTGGCTGGTCTTGGCGGTTCACCTTATCGTGACGGCAGTTTTGAGTATTATGTAAACGAGATAATACGTGACAATGACCCTAAGGGCGTAGGTCCATACATCATGGCCAACCTCCTTGCCGAAAAATACGGTCCAGAAATCAAATAATTATAAACCATACTATCCGATTGTCCTTTACGCTATGAAATCATAAGGACAATCGGACAGTATTAAAAATTCATTACCATGTCTAATTTCAAATTCCTCAAAGCGAGACATCGCGTTACTTACATCAAGCTTGGATGGAAGTATTGGATGCATCCAAACAGAGTATGGAAGCTTGCCCATGGCTCAAGTCCTAAAACCGACAAAGAGAAGAAGGTCGTTCACGAACTCCTTGCACTTGAAATTATACATCGTAGGAGCAACTAAGTTCCTATATTTGCAACTATCCCACCATCTGTTCTTGACGAACAGATGGTGGGATATTCATTTCACTATTGACCTTTTCCTTACTCTTGAGTAATCTTTATGATGCGGCCTTCAGTGTGAGCGTTGAACATCGGAGCATACTGGCATTGTACACTTGCAATGCCAAGTGCATAGTCACCCGGTGAAGTAACCCGGACATCATACGTCACCCAGTGTTCACCTTTGGGTAGTCGTGGGATGAAGAGAAGCGTTCGCTGATCCAGCGGCTCGAGATAATAACCCAGTTCCTTACCCCAGCGGTAACCTGACAGCTGATCAGATGGTTCAAAACAGGCAGCACGTTCATCACACACATGAACCTCATCCATTTCACGGGTCGTTGTGATTCGGAGTCGGATAGTAACCTTATCTCCTACCTTGAGTCCACTCCTACCCTGTGCCAATGATTCGAATGGGATGACCTTGCCCTCTGCATCCAGCAATTCCTTCTGAATACGGATTTCCTCATTACTTGCAGCTTCTACCATACGTGTAGGAGCTGCATATTTCATATACACAGCACCCCACGAAGGATGTTCAGCTGAAGCGGCAGGAACCTCCACCTGACGAATATCAGCCGGCAACTGATGCAACACCGAAAGAGTGTCACGCCACAAAACCCGGTCATGAATTGAGTCATACCGCAAGCCATCAATCTGCCTCCGGCTCTGCCAATCCGAACCACTATACAGCAGCGCATACACAGCATCGGCAGCCAGGGATGAATTGCCCCAGTTGGTAGTCTGCTTTTCGAGCAGGAGCCATTTACGTATCTGGTCAAGCTCCTTGATGCGAGGATTGATAGCAGCAAAAGCCTGTAGGAGTAAAGAGGTTTGTGACACGTTGCCGAGCCAGCGATAACCGGCATACTCCAGCTGATCCCAGTACATACCACGGTGAGGATGAGTAAGTGAGAACTGCCGGAGGCTCTCTACAATCTCTCTTGCCACTCTCTGATGCTTGGCAGTAGCCTGACGATGCAGCGCCAGGGCTACGTAGCCACGTCCTGCCAGGTCAAGTTCTCCCCAGCGTTCAGCACATTGTTTGAGTGCCGTCTTGAAGAGTTTCTGTTCCTTGGCAGAAAGCCTATATTCCGGGTACAAGGAGTGCAAATAGAGATAATGACTGAAGTAAGAGCAATCCAGATGCTTACGCCCTTTCCTGGTCAGTTGGTCATAATAGTCAGTCATCTGCTGATCATAGAATCTTAAGGCGTGCTCTGTCATAGGTTCTGGCAGAGTATAGGCATCCAGCTGATGCAGTTCGCCCAGGAGTTCGAGTACTTCAGCCGTGGCATAGAGCGAAGAATATCGGTGCTCAAAATCTATCCATGAGAATCCGCCATCCGCATTTTGCAACTTTTTCAGTTCCGCCAATAAGGAATCGGCCATTGCCTCCGGATAACGATGCACAATCTGCTCACTGATGCCATAGGCAAAAATTCTGTGCATCAGACTCGAGCTGGTGGGATAAACCTCATTCATCAATGAGGGCAAAGCCTCCAGACAATAGACTATTGGATTATCACACCACTCCATCAGAATCTCCGCACCTTCAGGCAGCGAATCAGGCAGCTCAATGGTATAGCCCTTATCACCAGGATCAAGATAGAAAGGAATAGTCTCAACCACCGGACTCACAGCAGGCAGCACAGGTAGCAGGCGCTGCTCTCCATCACCGAATCCGCCATATTCACCCTCCATTATTGAGGCACGGATGCGGTAAGCCAGTTGCTGAAGCGTATCGGGCACTTGCAGCATGACCTCCACACTTTTCTGCTCTCCCACATTCAGATGCAACTGGCTGGCGCGAGATACAAGGATCTGCTGACTGCGAGGATCAAAGACCTCAACCAGAGCCGTCACCTCTTGAGCCGCGTCTGTAGCATTCAGGACAAGTCCGGAGAGCTGCATCTGGTCACCCTGACGCACAAAACGAGGCAGCGATGGCTGCACCATCAGCGGACGCTGGGCAAGCAGCGTAGTATCAAACTGTGCGATTGTACCCCATGGAGAGAGGGCAAGAGCCTGCATGTGCCAAGTGGTATTCTGGTCTGGCACCTCAAACGTGAGGCTTACGATGCCTGCACTATCAGTAGTCAGCATGGGTTCCCAGAGTGCGAGTCGCGTCTGTCCTTCGCGCATCTTCACTCCTGCCAGACGTTGAGCAGCAGTGTCGGCATCCATCTCGGCATCTTCTTCGTCCTCTGACACCAGCTGGGTGCCATTAAATGCCACATTTTTCCGACTCATTACTCCATAACCAATCACTACGGTCTCCTCCAACGCGTCATCAGATGCCTCCTTCATTACGAAATTGTCCGACATAGCCATTGCCCTCGGCTCACTTTCTTCAGCCAATGCATACAAGATACCCTTTCCTTTTGATCTGGAACGCACATCAAAGAAACGCTCACCATACAGATTCAGGATAGGCCATTCTGGTTCTAGCAGATTAAGAGGTTCGATATAGGAGTTCATTCTGCCATGGTTGCCATAATAACCGCATATCTCAAAGCCACTACTGCTACGGTGTGCCATAGGGATGTTATAAGACCACTTGAATGGTTCTATCTTATCCAAGGCAGCGTCATAGAGTCCGAGCAGGAGACGGCTGCGTTGCTGCAGCTGATTGAGACGCGTGCCATGGATACGGAAGGTCCACGTCTCCTGTCCTCCAGGGATCAGGCGGTCACGGAACGTCTGACGGGCTATGTGTATCTGATCTGGGTCTGTAGCCGGGGTGAAGGTACACTCCTTTCTATGAACCTGACCGAACCGGACAGCCATGAATTGCAGATGGAGTTCACGCACTGCAGGGTATTCATCCATGGAAGCAGGCTTTGGCATTGGATAGGTGAAATCATGCAGTCCCGGTTCTGCAAAATGCAGCCATCCATGCTTGAGCGTGCCGCGCACATCTGATACTATATAATATATGTAGGCATCAGGGACCGAAGTGCCTATGCGCACGAGTGCTTCTGTATCAGAATGCCCCATGTCAAACATCTCATGAATCCAGAGCACCGCGCTGTCCGGTATCATCGCTGTGGTCAGATCGGCTGGTGTTCTGGGCAGATCCGCTGATGCCTGTGTCTCTATCAGAGGTTCCGGAGTATCTTCTGCATCATCAGCCTCTATCATCAGGCTGTAATCGTTCTCCTGTGTCTCACCACCCGCATTCGTACATACAGCTTTTACTGTTAGATAAGTGCGTCTTGACGGAGATTTACCCGCCACATCGGGAGTAGTAAGTTCCAATGCGAATCGTCCTTCGCTATCTGTCCACACCGTATGGGAAGAGAACTCATCGCCTCCCTGATATGAGCGCCACCAGCTGTGCCGACTCAACGTAATCCTTACTTCGCGCTTCGAGACCGGTACACCGCTGAAGCTCATCACCCTGCCCTTGATTGTAAAGAGAGAATCGGCGTACTTTACCTGTGTTGGCGAGTCGCTGAAGTCGATATCAAACGTAGGTGCCTTATATTCGCTCACCGATACTGACTGCCAGTCATCTAACGCCTTATTCTCTTTTGATGAGACGTGAAGATGGAACCTGCCCGTACGATCATTGGCAGGTAAGGTAAAGTTACCCTTGGCTTGTCCGAACTCGTCCGTCGTGAGGGTATCTGCCAGGACTTTTCTTCTTTCCGTATTCAGAAGTTCGATGATAATCTGCCTGTCAGCCAGGAGATGACGCTGATCTACGGTATTCCCTTGCACCACGACGGTATAGCCTATGGTCTCCCCCGGACGATAGAGTCCTCGGTCAGTAATAATATTTGCAAAGAAGATGGTATCTGTATAGCTACCTGAAGTCTCGTAGTAATAGCGATGCCTGTAGTTATTGTCTGACGGATCTGCCTTTTCTATCGGACGTCCCGACTCCCTTTCCACCAAAAGACGCAGGAACTCATTATCCTCACGCCTGCTGCTCATGCGGTCAATGATGCGTACGCCCACCTCTTCAATGTCCGTCACATGGAAGGAGTCATAGCTGAAGAATTGATCCACATGCTTGCGCTCACCCTTACGGTCAATGAAGGAATGATCTATCACATATTGTCCGTAAGGCAATGGTGGCAGAGCAATAGTCTGATGCAGAAGTGTATCTGGCTTCTCCAGAGGAAGTGGCACCTCATGTCGTGCCACTGATTTCAGGAGTTTGCGTGACAGTCTTACGGTCTTCTTCAGCGAATCCGGAATCTCAAGTATCTCTACTCGGATATGATTAACGTTATAATACGAGACACCGAGCATCAAACTGTCATGACTACCCAATATCTCTGGGTGAGTCACATTGACATCCTGACGTTCACGGTAAACGCGGGCTTGTTCAAGGCTATCCTGCCGCTCCTTTTCAAGCACAAGACGCAGGAAATGTTTCCGCTCACTCCAGTGGTGCAGATGTCCACGTTCACGTGTACGGTAAAGCAGGAATTCAGCCAGCGTAGGCAGCATCTGCTGTCCCATCAGCTGTGCCTCTGAATAGGGTTTTGAACCGAAATCAATGATACGGGAATACTGGCGAAGGGGATATTGGGTCAGGGCTGGCAGGTCACGTAGCGATTCCTCATAGAGTGAATCAATCCTATTCCATAGTTCAAAGTGCTGCCAGCGGTTGGGATGAGACTCAATGACGAGTGCCTCCAGATGAAGCAGCAAGGCTCTGGTATCAATGGAGGTTGAAGGCTGATTGGCAACGTTCTCTAGGCGAGTCAGAATATCCTGAAGGTTCTCTTCACTGATAGAACTCCACGCCAGACTGTAGCGAATCAGGGCATCCACTGTGCCCTCAGCATCTACCGCCTTAAGCGCACGCTTCAGGTCAGACTCTGCCTCACGAGTCACTGTCTTCGGAAATCTGAAATCAGGTACATCCGCTGCCTTCAGTACCGTGAAGGCAACGAGCATAGAGAATAGCAAGCTGAATAAACGTCTCATCATATCTGTAAGTTAAGGAATTTATGTTTCGAACGCTCTTCAGAAACAAGAACGTTAGCAAGCATTTAAAGACTATGAAATGGACGCCAAGAGTGTTGGCAAGCATTTAAAGACTGTGAAATGGACACCAAGGGTCTGTGACAAGCATTTAAAGACTGTGAAATGGATGCCAAGGGTCTGTGACAAGTATCCCAAGATCTTGAAATGAGCGCCACGACTCTTGGCACATGCTCCCGGGGGTGTCAGATTGGCTGCCAAGGTTGTTGGCAGCCAAATCCGAGGTCTCGGATGATTATTTCCTGATGGTGCGGTGTCCGTACCACATAACTACCAGGAAGCAGATGAATGGAAGGATGAAAGAGAGATTGACGGCAGGGAGTCCAAGCCAGAGGCCGGACACGGCTGACACTGCTGTCTCAAGGTCGATGATGGATGCCTGCAATGGAGGAAGAACAGAACCACCCAGAATAGCCATAATCAGTCCGGCAGCTGCAAACTTTGCATCACGACCAATGCCATCAAGTGCAATGCCATAGATAGTTGGGAACATCAGTGACATGCAGAACGAAACGGCAACCAGACAATAGAGACCTGATCTGCCATCCAGACAAATGACACCCAGCATGAACAGAGCACCCAGCATAGCCATCTGACGCAATAGCCAGCCTGGCTGTACGAAACGCATCAGGAACGTACAAACGAAACGGCTGCAGCAGAAACCGAGCATGGCTAAAATATTGTAGCCCTGACTCAAAACTTCAGCATTGCGTTCGGTCATAGCTCCACTGGTATCCAGCCCGAGCATTGACCCTATGAATTGTTCAAATCCGGTATAGTCACCTGCCTGCATCAACACGCGCGTACCATACTGGATAATAAAGGTCCAGCTCATGATCTGTACACCTACATAGAAGAATTGCGCTATTACACCCTCACGATAGCGGGTGAGCGTACAGAGGCGTCGCAAGGTAGGCAATACATCGTACTGATGAGCATCTTCAGCTTCACCTTCAGCAAGCGAAGCAGGTGCCTGCTCCTCTCCCTGTGGCAGTTTGGCTATCCAGAAGAGGATCAACATGACCAAGATGACAATACCAATAGTCAGATAGGGAGCGATAAGCACCGAGAGGTCACTGTCACGCAGGGCAGCAAAGTCGGCATCGTTGAGCAGCTTACGCTCTTCTGTTGAGAGCGGGTTCAGACGGTTCTGGATGAAGTTCATGGCTACGAACATACCGCAAAGTGAACCGATTGGATTGAATGATTGAGCCATATTCAGACGACGTGTAGCCGTCTGTGGCGAGCCAAGCGTGAGAATATAAGGATTACAGCTAGTCTCAAGGAACGACAAGCCGCAGGTGAGTACGAAGTAGGCAATGAGGAACGGGAAGAATACCCCCATGTCACGTGCCGGCAAGAACATCAAGGCACCAATGGCATACAAACCCAAGCCCAGCATGATACCAGCCTTATAGCTATACTTGCGGATGAAGAGTGCTGCAGGGAAAGCCATGACGAAGTAACCGCCATAGAATGCCAGCTGCACAAGAGCACCGTCAGTGGTGGACATACGGAAAATCTTTGAGAACGCCTTTACCATCGGGTTGGTTACGTCGTTGGCAAACCCCCAAAGGGCAAAGCAGGTGGTGACTAGGATGAATGGCAAGAGATAACTACGCTTGCCGTCATGGAATAATGATTCTTTAGGTTTGTTATTCATGATGTATTGTGTTTTTAAGTTTTTCAAATAGTAATGAATTCAAGTTTCGGAAGTTCCGAAACTTGAATAATGGAATTGTCTCCATCAAGAAAAGTTCAAAGTAAAGCAATCTCATCCTCATAAATTGATTTTGTTTGATTTCTTTTGATGGAGAAGGATCAAACAAAAGCTCCTGTAGAGAAGAGTGATGGTTAATGCAGATGCTGGCGCAACTCGGTGCTCCAGTCCGTTCGCACCGGCGCCATGTAGGTATTGATGCCAAACGAACGGGCAACTTCGCAGTTCTTTGCATTATCATCCACAAAGAGGGTCTCTTCGGGGAGGTAACCTGATTGCTCAAGGATACGCTTGAAGATCTGTGGATCTGGCTTTACCAGATGCATCTCACATGATAGCCAGACGTATTCAAACAGTTCTTCTGCCGTATAGCCTGCCTCAATGAAATAACGCTGGCAGTAGCCCCAATGCACCGGGTTGGTGTTTGAAAGTGCTGACACATGGTACCCCTCCTCCTTCAGCTGATGGCAGAAGTCGAGCTTGTAGGCTGGCAATCCATCTGCCATAGAGCAGAATGCCTGGACTATCTGACGATTGGTGGGTGCTGGGATGGGATAACCATTCTTCATGAATGGATGGCGAATGCTGCGCGACCCCGAGGTAAAGACTCCTGTATGAGCAGCACGAACACCATCACAGAATTCTGTCAGGTTCAGCCGCCCCTCCTCCATCAAGCCCAGCACACCCTGCTGGTGGGCAAGTGAGAGCATATCCTTGATTTCAGGAATGCCTATCTTACGGAACTCCTCAATACAGCGGTCAGGACGCAGGTCAAGCAGGACACCGCCAAAGTCGAAAACAATATTCTTGATCATTCTATTTTACAGACTACTTTCTTTCAGACGCTCGGCATTTTCTGCCACAATGAGGTGGTCGATGCAATCCTGAATATCACCACCCATGAAGGCAGCGAGATTATAGATAGTATAATTGATGCGATGATCTGTGATACGTCCCTGTGGGAAGTTATAGGTGCGGATCTTGGCCGAACGGTCACCTGTAGAGACGAGCGTCTTACGGCGTGAGGCAATATCATCTACATATTTCTGGTGTTCCTTGTCGTAGATATAGGAACGAAGACGTGACAAGGCACGCTCCTTATTCTTGGGCTGATCACGAGTCTCTGTACATTCAATAAGGATCTCATCCACGACACCCGTATTCGGATTCTTCCACATATAACGCAGACGGACACCTGACTCCACCTTATTGACGTTCTGTCCGCCGGCGCCAGAAGAGCGGAAGGTATCCCATTTGATCTCACCTTCATTGATGTGCACCTCAAACTCATCCGCCTCGGGCAGAACGGCAACTGTGGCTGCCGAGGTATGCACACGACCTTGTGTTTCGGTCACAGGAACTCGCTGCACGCGATGAACACCCGATTCATACTTCAGCGTACCATACACTGAGTCACCCGTTACCATACAGATAATCTCCTTGAATCCGCCAACGGCACCCTCGGTGAATGACTGAATACTAATCTGCCACCCCTTTGACTCGCAGTAGCGCTGGTACATCTTAAAGAGATCACCCGCGAAGAGAGCCGCCTCATCGCCACCCGTACCGCCTCGGATCTCAAGCACGGCATTGCGGCAGTCCTCTGGGTCTTTTGGCACAAGCAATAGTTTGATGCGCTCCTCAAGTTGAGGTATCAATGCCTCACATTCGGCAAGCTGTTCACGCGCCATCTCCTTCATCTCGGGATCCGTCTCTGTGGCTATCATCTCACGTGCCTCATCAATGCCTGACAAGGCTGCCACATACTCCTTACGAGCCTGAAGCACATCCTCCAGCTCGCGATATTCACGCGTAAGTTTAACGTAACGTTGCTGGTCAGCAATCACATTAGGATCGGTGACCAGCAAAGCTACTTCTTCAAAACGGCTGTTCAGACCGTCCAGTTTCTCTAGTAATGAATTCATTATTAATAAATGGGTTCCTGGAGTAGAATGAATAATCCAGGTTAAAGATTGATTATCATCTCCTGCAAATCCTGTTCGCGGGAGCTGCAACCTACAAATACGCTATGTGCGCCATGGACGAGTTCCATACGGCAAGTCTCTGGGTTGAAGGTACGGAGATCCTCAACTGGGACATTCACCTCTACCGTCTGACCAGCAGGAATCTCTACACGCACAAAGCCACGGAGCGAGCGTACAGGACCCTCGGTATCGTCATTGCGACGAAGATAGACCTGAACAATCTCCACGCCATCCACCTTGCTGGTATTTGTTACAGGGACACGCACGTTCAGTACGGTCTCCTCCTCATTGGTATCCACATCGTAGTGGTTCCAGTTTGTATTATTGGTTACAGATTCGTCAGCAGACTTGGTACGGGTTATCTTACGAGCACGTGCCTGACCATATTCGAAGGTGCTGTAGCTCAAACCCTGACCAAAGGCAAAGACTGGTTTGCCCTTGTAGTAACGGTAAGTCTGGTTAGTGATATTGTAATCCTTGAAGTCAGGAAGATCATCGATGCTTGAATAGAAGGTGATAGGCAGACGGCCTGAAGGATTATAATTGCCAAGCAATACGTCTGCTACAGCCTGACCACCCTGCTGACCGCCATACCATGCCTGCAGGATGGCGTCACAGTTCTTCAGCTCTGGAGTAAGACCGATAGCAGAACCTGACATATTTACAAAAACAACCGGCTTACCTGTGGCATGAAGACGACGGAGAGTCTCACGCTGAATCTTTGGCAGCTGGATAGAGGTGCGGTCGCCACCACGGAAGCCTTCATAAGGCACCTTCATCTCCTCGCCCTCAAGCAGTGGAGAAATACCACCTACGTAAACATAAACATCAGCAGAACGGGTGTCCTGAATGAGCTTGTCAATGTCAGCTGGAGCCATCACACCGATATTGAAGTTAAACTGTGCGTCACCCTGTGTATGACGGAAGTTGAGTACGATGTCATAATCCTTACCCTCCTCCACGCGAATAGAACCCTTGGCAGGACGGATGCCGCCATTGGTACGGAACTTCACGATGGTATCATTGTTGACCAGGAACTCGCCCTCACCGGCGCAGAAGCCGTCGAGCATCAGTTCAAGGCTGCGGGTAGCGTGATATTTGGTACGGTACTGGCCAGAGAAGCCTGTAAGCTGCACGCCCGAAGCGAATACTGTAGCACCACCTGTGCTCAACTGCCAAGGCGAAGTCATCTGTGCCTCAACGTTAGGACGTCCCGTACGGGTAGGATTATTCCAGTACAATGCCTGGAAACCCGGCTTGCCATTAGGAGCCACACACTGCGAAAGCACCGACTCAAAGAGATCTGGAGTCACAATGTTCGAACCCTTATGGTACATGATGCTCTGACCTGGTTTCAGATTAGCCTGGAGTGCCTCAAGCACGGTGACGGTATGACGAGGCGTGCCATAGTAGTTACCCCACATCACAACGCTGTCAGCAGCATTCGGACCTACAAGGGCAATCTTCAGACCTGGCTTGTCAAGAGGAAGGACATTATTACGGTTCTGGAGCAGCGTCATGGTCTCTTGTGCCATCTTCAGCGCCAGCTTATCACTCTCCGAAGAGGCAAGTTCAGACTCAGGGATATGATTCCAGCTGACAATACGGTCATCATCCATCTCACCCAGACGGAAACGGTCACGGAGCAGACGGTAAACAGACACATCAATATCAGCCTCCGAAATAGCACCTCTTCGCACAGCTTCAGGCAGAGTCTTGTAGCTGGAGCCACACTCAATGTCGGTACCACTCAACACAGCGTTGGCAGAAGCCAGAGCAGCATCACCAGGGAAGACGTTATGATGACCCTCACCGGCATAGAAGTCGTTGATAGCCCAGCAGTCACTGGTCACAATGCCCTTATAGCCCCACTCATTGCGGAGAATCTGGGTCAGCAGCTTATCCGAGCCGCAACAAGGCTCACCCTCATAGGCATTATAGGCGCACATCACCTCGTGGACGTCGGTAGTCTTAACGAGAGTCTCAAAAGCATAGAGATAGGTCTCAAACAAGTCACGCTGCGAGATATCCTTGGCATCAAAGAAGTGACGCTCGTATTCTGGTCCGCTGTGTACGGCATAATGCTTCAGGCAGGCATGAAGCTTATCATACTCGCGCCACTGGCCATCAAGGGCGCTGACGCCATCATAGATTTTCTGATAGGGCTGTCCCTGCAGACCCGTTACTACTGCATAACCCATCTTGGTGGTAAGATATGGATCCTCGCCGTAAGTCTCCTGTCCGCGGCCCCAGCGTGGATCACGGAAAATGTTGATATTAGGAGTCCAGACGGTCAGGCCATCATAACGCTTTACGTTGCCACGCTTACGAGCCTGAATGTATTTGATACGCTGTTCGGTACTTGCCACATTCATGACATCCTGCAGCAAATCTGGGTCAAAGGAGGCTGCCATGCCGATAGCCTGTGGGAATACTGTAGCCAGACCACTGCGGGCTGCACCATGCAACGCCTCGTTCCACCAGTTATATCGCTGAATGCCTAATTCTGGGATTGCCTCGCTGATATCCTGCATCAGCTGTGCTTTCTGCTCGAGCGTAAGTCGGCCCAAAAGGTCGGCAGCACGGTCATCAGGCGAAAGGTCTGGATTCTGATAAGGCAATAATTCCTGTGCTGAGGTTGAAAAAACCGCAGCCAACATTGAGAGAGGAAGAATAATTTTTTTCATGAATAAAAAGAAATAATATGTAATGTGAATATAAATCAGTTTTCATCTTCGACCCATACCAGGACATACTCATCCTGATAATCGAAATGAAAATTCATCGGTCTGGATCGGCCCTTAACCTCAAGTGTTATCAGACGTGTTTCGACTGAAATCATAGAGATGGTGGTGAGATGCTGCAAATCATAATACTCAGGGCCCAGGACTTTAAAGGCAGCCTCTTTGGCGCTCCAGCTCAAATGAAGGAAGAGCGACATCAGAGCATCATCCTGCTTGGATAATAATAAGAGGCGAGCTAACTCATCTGGCTTAAGGAAATGACTCGTGACGCGAGACACCCGGTTTGCACGGCGTTCGATGTCAATGCCTACGGGATGATCAGACGTAATCACAGCAACGAAGTCTGCCGTATGGCTTATGCTGATGTAAGGAGGCCTCTGCCCCTCCTCTTCACTATGCAGCGAGGGACGACCATGCTCGTCATAGTCAATCTGCTGTTCCACGCCATAGAAGAGTTCTTTCAGCGCCCGTCTGACAGCCAGCACTTCCAACATCCGGCGACTGCCAGGCTTGAGATTTGCCACTTTTGAAGCAAACAGCTCTGGATGCTGCAGGCTGGCGCGCAGTTCAGCTTCGCTCTCAGTGATGTGCCATACGATATAATCCATGCGTGCAAAGTTATTGATTTTGGCGTTAAGAAACAAATATTTGCCAGAAAAGTTTATTTTTGGGAAGTAGAATTTGCTTGATTACATAAAAAACACTACCTTTGGGGCGGAAACTATCCTGTTTCGGATATAACGCAGAACAAATAACAAGACAAAAATGATAGAATATTTAAAAGGTGAGATTACGGAACTTGATCCCACACAGGCGGTGGTAGAATGTGGTGGCGTGGGCTACGCCTGTGCCATCTCTGTCTATACTTACGACCAGCTGAAGAAAGGGGCGCATTCCAAGCTCTACATCAGCGAAAGCATTCGTGAAGATGCACATCTACTGTTCGGCTTCGGCACAAAGCAGGAACGTGCATTGTTTGAATTACTCATCTCCGTGAGCGGCGTCGGTCCCAATACTGCACGCTGCATCCTCTCTTCTCTGGCACCAGACGAACTGGTGGCAGTGGTCTCTTCGGGCAATGACCGCCAGCTCAAGAATGTGAAGGGAATAGGTGCGAAGACAGCACAGCGCATCATCGTTGACCTGAAAGACAAAGTAGGTGGCATAGGCATCACCGCCGCTTCAGCCAGCTCAAGTGTCATCGTGGCAAGCAATGTGAATGGCGACGAGGCAATCCAGGCACTCATGGCATTAGGCTATCCGCAGGCAAATGCCCAGAAGGCGATTGCCGCTCTGCTAAGCAAGGACCCTACACTAACAGTGCAGGCGCTGATCAAACAGGGCCTGCACATGATGTAACGGGTTATTTCTTGTTCTTAATCTTCTTGACCATATCGGTAAAAGTACCGTCAGTAGGGCGCTGGAAGGGTATCTCGAGTTCGACTACCCCTTTGGCGCTATTTTTTGACACTGTAATCCTGGAGATGTTGACAGCCTGCAGTCGCGCCAGCACATTTTTATGCCGCTTACTTGGTGAAGTCAGGTCATGCTTGTCACTATGCATCTGCTCAAGAGGGAACATGATGTAAGTACGGTATTCGCCGTTATCACGGTCATAACCTACGCGAAGCAGCTGCTTCCACTCTTCAGTCGTCCAGTCACCCAGACAGTTTGAGTCAAAATAAATGCGCTCACCGTCACTCATCTCAAGCGCAATGGATATCTTTGCATTCTGCTCCGTCTTCAGCACCTTCAGTATCTCAAGCACCTTGTTCTTGATCTCAACAGACTTCTCATTATCCGGATTCATCAGGAACTCAAAGAGGAGCGTTCCCTCCTTCTTTCCTTTCTGGAACGGAGTAAAGATATAGGAACAGTACATCGGATCACGTTCGTTAGTGATATTGGTGATGACAGAACGGCAGGACTTGGTCTTGGGTCCATTGTCGAACACCTTGAACTGTTCAGAGAAAGCAGCAACATTGCCAACATAAGCAAAAAGGAGCAACAAGGCTACGAATAGTTTCTTCTTCATATTAAAAAGTTGGATAGGGATTATATTCAAATTCTACCACCTCGCCCATGGCAAGGGAGCGGTGTACATCTATGAGACGCTGATTAGATGACCCACGGAAGAGCAGATCCAGGCTCTTCTTCTCTTCAATGAAAGGACCATCTACTAATACCTCAAGATAGGGCAGCATCCGGCTCATAACGGGATCTTTCAAGACCTGTTCGAAACGGAAACCGGTATAGCACCACACGGTACGATGCAGTTCGGTGACGATACGTCTTGCAAGTTCGGTAAAAGCCTCCGCCTGATACATAGGATCACCGCCGCTGAAGGTGATATTCCCCTCGGTCAAAGCCAGCTGCTGCAGCACTTCTTCCACCGATGCCCATTCACCCGCTTCAAAACTCCAGGTTTCAGGATTATGGCAGCCGGGACATGCATGATGACAACCTGCACAATAGACGCTTGACCGCCAGCCAGGGCCATCAACTGTAGTATCGACTACGATGCGCATCAGACGAATCTTGTTCATTATCTCATTTTATTTTGTCACGCAAAGATAAGCATTCTCACAGAAAAAACGCAAAAAGAGTCAAGATTTCTTTCTTTTTTGACAAAAATATCTCCTTTTAAATAAAAAAATACTATATTCGCGCAAATTTTAATACACTATAGCCATTATGTTAGGTGTATTTCTCATCTTGTAATTCCGAAATTATCATTATATGCATGTACTCAAATTCGGAGGCACTTCAGTAGGCTCCATCGCAAGTATCAAGAACGTCAAAGAAATTGTAGAATCCCGTCAGGAACCGACCATCGTGGTAGTAAGTGCGCTGGGTGGCATTACTGACCGACTCATCGCTACCGCCAACAAGGCTGCAGCTGGTGATGAATCGTACAAGGAGGAATTCCATTTTATTCAGCAACGCCACAATGACGTGGTAGAGGGATTACTGGATGGTGAGGCACTGACTGAAATCAAGCTCTTCGTCAGCGACACGCTTGATGAACTCCGTAATATCTATCAGGGTATCTACCTGATCCGTGAACTGTCAGCCCGTACGCTCTGCACGGTAGTCAGCTATGGCGAGCGTATCTCAAGTCGCATCATCTCTAAAGTCATCAACCGTGCCGTCCACGTTGACAGCCGTGACATCATCAAGACCAAGAAAGTATTTGACAAGAACGTCTGTGATTTTGAGCAGACCAATCCGCTTATCAAGGATCGACTCTTCAACATTCTCTCAAGCGCCCAGTCACAGAAGGGTAGCGACACAACATCTACATGCATCGTCATGGGCGGCTTTATCAGCCGTGACGGACAGACGGGCGAGGTAACTAACCTCGGACGCGGCGGTTCGGATTATACTGCTGCCATCGTGGCTGCAGCCCTTGATGCCGACATGCTGGAGATCTGGACTGATGTAGATGGCTTCATGACCGCAGATCCACGTGTCATCAATTCAGCTTACGTCATCAATGAGCTCTCCTTCATTGAGGCAATGGAACTTTGTAACTTCGGTGCAAAGGTAATCTACCCTCCTACCATCTTCCCTGTCTTCCATAAGAATATCCCTATCATCATAAAGAATACCTTCAATCCTACGGCAAAGGGCACACTGATTCATGCCAACCCAAGCCATGAGGATATGAAGATCATCAAGGGTATCTCTTCAATCAATGATACATGCCTCGTGACCATCTCTGGCTTGGGTATGGTAGGTGTGATTGGAGTGAACAAACGCATCTTCTCGGCTCTTGCTGACCACGGAATCTCTGTCTTCATCGTCAGCCAGGCATCTTCAGAGAGCACCACAACCATTGGCGTAAAGAACGAGGATGCCGATGAGGCAATCCGCGTATTGCAGGAGGAGTTCCGCTTCGAGATTCAGGCAGGAACACTCAGTAGCATCACTGCCGAGCATGACCTTGCCACTGTAGCCGTAGTAGGCGAAAAGATGAAGTCAACAACCGGTATTGCTGGCAAACTGTTCCGTATCATGGGTCTGAACGGCATCAACATCATTGCTTGTGCCCAGGGTGCATCGGAGACCAATATCTCATTCGTCATCAAGAAGGCATCCCTGCGAAAGGCACTGAACGTAATCCACGATTCGTTCTTCCTCTCGGAGGTTTCTATTCTCAACGTCTTCCTTACTGGTGTAGGTGTAGTAGGTAAGAACCTTCTCTACCAGATCCGCAACCAGCAGGCTTACCTACAGCAGCACAAGAACCTTCAGCTGCGCATCGTAGGTCTTTCCAACAGCCGCCAGTGCATCTTCAACCGAGAAGGCATTGACCTGGATAACTGGGAGGCAGAGCTGAAATCTTCCACTCACCGCTCTTCGCCAGAGATTTTGCGCGAGGCAATCATTGGTATGAATGTATTCAATGCCGTGTTTGTGGACTGCACAGCCTCTCCTGCTATCGCCGATATCTATCAGGACCTTCTGGCGCACAATGTCAGCGTAGTCTGTGCCAACAAGTATGCCGCATCAGGCAATTATGACCGATACATCCAACTGAAACGTACGGCAAGAATCCGTGGCGTCAAGTATCTCTTTGAGACTAACGTCGGCGCCGGTCTTCCAATCATCAACACCATCAATAACCTGATCAATTCAGGTGATGAGATCCTGAAGATTGAAGCTGTAGTCAGCGGAACGCTTAATTACATCTTTAATGTGCTTTCAGAGGATGTGCCAATGTCGAAAGCTATACGTATGGCAAGAGAGGCGGGCTATGCTGAACCAGATCCACGCCAGGATCTCAACGCCAGCGACGTAATCCGTAAGATTACCATCCTGGCACGCGAATCAGGTTACCGCATCTCACAGCAGGACGTAGAGAAGCATCTTTTCATTCCAGAAGAATACTTTGAGGGTCCGGTGGAAGATTTCTGGCAGCATATTCCTGAACTGGACGAGCACTTTGAAGCAATGCGCCGTGAAGCAGCGCTCCACAACGAGGCTTTCCGTTTCGTGGCTACGCTTGAAGAGGGCAAGGCTCGCGTTGAACTCCGCAAGGTGGGTCCGTCTCATCCATTCTACCACCTGGAAGGCTCGAACAACATCATTCTGCTAACTACAGCACGATATAAGGAGTTCCCTATGGAGATCAAGGGCTATGGTGCAGGTGCTGCCGTTACGGCTGCAGGTGTCTTTGCCGACATTATCGGCATTGCTAATATCCGATAATACTAATTACAATAATATCTTTAAAAAATGACACATAGAAACCTCTTTCTCTTCACACTACTCTGTGCCTCAATTTCAGTTCAGGCTCAAGATGGTTATGTGGTTTATGACTTTCAGAACAATATCTTCGACGTAACGGATCAATATGGCTACACAGAGCGCACCTTCCTGTTCGGCTACTTCAACCACGTTTCTGCCAATGGCAAATATGCTGTGGGTACTGACGAGCAGCTAATGTGCCGCGCTTACCTCTGGAGTGATGAAAATCCTACAGAAATTCAGATGTTCGGCGATTATAACAGCGAGATTGCCCTTTTTGACGTTACTAATGACGGCACTATTGTAGGCGGCATTCGCGACAGCCGAGGTGTGATGTATCCTGCATACAAACCGCTCAACGGTAACTGGCAAATGCTGACCCGTGGCATGGAGAATCTGAATTATGACATGGCTGTGGATGACTATGTCAGCATGGCAATCCGTGCCGTCACTCCTGACGGACGCTATATGGCAGGCTCTTTCTATATGAACACAGGTGATTACAGCGACGAGGGTTATGAAGTATCACATCTCGTCCCCATACTCTGGGAAGATGGAATGCTCAAGAAGATCTATGACGACCTTGGCATGAAGGAGTTTATGGTGTGGGATATCAGTGATGACGGTTCAATCATTTGTGGTTCGAACACTTCAGGCATCGGTGGCACTAATCCTGCATTTATCCGCAATGGCGAACTTATCGAGCTCTTTGATTGCGGTGACGAGCGCACATATGACACTCCTGATGACGTGTATGGCAATACAGCAGGTGGCATCTGTAATAATATTGACAATATGGGCAATATCTACGGCTACTACATGGAGGCATACGGCGATTCATTCTTAGATCAACACTTCTTTATTGTACCTGCCGATTGTGATTACGCTATCTTCGTTGATCCGGATTATACCAATGACAAGTTCCCTGAAGATTATTACTACGAGGACTGGTATCGCTGCGGTGGTAACGGCACGTGCTACACAAATGATGACTCGCATATCTATTCGCTCGTTGACTGCTCGGATGACGGCAAGGTATTTGTAGGTGGCGGTGTCTTCAATCTGGGTTACGGTATTACCAACGTCCCTCAAATCTGTGTTTACGACGAACCTCTGGCTCCTGTCAGCATCCGCGATGCCTATGATGCAGATCGTGCTCAAGGTGTTTCGTTCAACGGTCGCACTCTCATCGTTAAGGGTGTATATCAGGAAGCAAAAGTCTTTGATGCCAAGGGTGCGCTGGTGGCTCAAGCAAAACAGGGTCAGCCTATCCGACTTGCTGGCGAAACGGATGGCGTTTATATGGTGACCGTACAGTATGCTGACGGTATGCACAGCTACAAAATCACCAAATGATGAGTAAAGGCTGCATCCTGCGTATTTGCATAGACGTCATGGGCAGTTCTGCCATTGTCCGTCTTCTGCCATTGCTCGCATTCATCTGTATATTAAGTTTGGGCAACACCGCACAAGCACAAGTACAGAGACGCGTACTGATGGAAATCTTCAGTACGGAACGCTGCAACAATTGTCCGCAGGCTCACAAGAATATTGAGCGGCTCTTCGGAGATGGTGGCGACAGCATTATCTTCCTCGGACATCATGCCGGCTTCTACACAGATAATTTCAGTCTGGAAGAGAGCATTGACTACGAATGGTTCTATACTCCCAATCGCGGCACTTACGCTCCTGCAGCTATGATGGACCGAACCTGCGGCTCTGATCTCCTTCCTAACGTCTTTACTGACGGAGTTCCCATCTTTAACGGAGCGAAAGCAAGTTGTCTGCAGCCGGCTTATGAGATGGCAGCAGAAACACCAGCTTATGCAAGAGTACAAGTGGAAACTGAATTCGAACAAGAAACCCGCGAACTCTCTATCAGTGTGAGCGGAGCTTTATTGCGAGAACTTCCTATGGTCAATGACATGCGTCTGAACCTTTTCCTGACGGAGGACAGTGTCTTTACCCAGACGCAATCCGGATCCATAGGTTCGTATTACCATCGCCACCTTGCCCGACACTGTTTTACCACTTCTTGGGGTGAAGCAGTTGAGATGGAGGGCGAATTCATACGTTCCTACTCCATTTCGCTTCCTCTGGAATGGAATGAGCGAAGAATCCAGGTGGTGGCTTTCGTCACAAACTATAATCCGGAAGACCGCAACAACTGTCAAGTGCTGAATGCTGCGGCTACGACAATCATCCATTCTGACAACCAGCACATATCAGCGGTGCAGCAGGATGAATTCAATAATAACAAATATAATGTATTGGGACAGAAGTTAAGGTATGATGCAAGCGGAGTGATAATCTCCAAACGCAGAATTACTATCCAAAAATAATCTTCCGCTCCCCAAAGACTATAACAATCAATGAAACTCTCAACTTTCTTATCCCTCGCCTCCGCAGCAATGATAAGCTTTGCTGATCTGCAGGCTCAAGATTACTTCTGGTTTGACGATGGAGGTACAATTCTTCCGTCAGAAGGAATTGTGGACCAACTCAACCAAATTGTCATTGACTATAGCGCCTGTGCCGGAACAGAAAACGGACTGAATGTGGGCAATGGTCGCGGCAACAACTGGATTACCAGTGACAATGGCAGTTATAATGTATCTCTTTCGGACAATTACGTGGACCATTTGCTGACGCTCACTGTGGAACATGGTCCAATCGTGGCTGCAGGAAGCTACAAACTGACAATTCCTGAGGGTGCAATTAATGTGTATGGCAATCCTAATCTGATAAATGATGCTGTAAACTTTCGCTGGACAGTAGATGGAACGCTTGACACAGGAGAACCGGCAGAACTGCATATTGTAAGCAGCTATCCTGCAAACAACGAAGCCATCTCACTCCCCGTCACCGCACTTACGCTGACTTTCGATCAGGATATCACCGTACGTCATTCTGCCTTCGATGCAGCAGGTAACATCACAAACCTCACTTCTGGTGGTTATATTCAGCTCAACATGACGGCTGACGGAAATGTTTTGACATTAACCAAGGGTGCCTATTCAAGTTCAGACTTCATGGCTGGACAACATTATGAGCTCGAACTGTATGCCAACCATATCTTTTCGGCTTCAGATCCAAGCGTCTCACTCGCTCCTACACAGATAAGGTTCAGTATTCAGGACTTCGATGATGCCGACGGACTGCGTGTCATGGCACAGATTCCTGCCAGTGGTGAAAACATACACAATGCTGGTAGCGTAACCTTCAACATGCAACTTACTGCCGTGGATAAGACGAAGGTTTCTCTTATTAATGAGCTGGGGCATGTGGCAACGCTCAGTTCTGTAGGACGAGATTCTGAGTCAACCCGATCACTCATTTTCAACATTGACCCAAATGCGCATCTGCAAGGCAACACCACTTATAAGCTTCATCTGGAGGCTGGCGCCGTAACCGCAGGTGAATATACAAATGAGGAGATGGATGCCGCCTATTGGTGCATTCCTGCCGAACTTTTCACCTTCCATGCAGTTGGTTTCGAGAATGCGGTTCCTGAATTTGAGAGTGTAATGCTGAATACTGAAACTGCAGGCATCACTCTCAACGGAGATCTTTCGGGCATTATGATCACAGGCGTATCTTCAAACGCTGGCCACATCTATGCGCGTCTCTCGGACTATGAGATTATCAGCGAAGGTCAGACAGAATCTCTCTTCCTTCAGTTTGATCAGAACGTGACACCAGAGCTGCTTGCTCAAGGCGGTGCTATATATAACAGTGTCAAACTGATCATTCCTGAAGGCACCTTTACAGATAATCAGGGACGCCAGAATCATCAGATGGAACAGATTATCTACGTTATTGAGCCACGCGAGATAGGCGAACAGATCTGGAGTTTCAATCCTGCCAGTGGATCAAAGCTTGACCAGCTCGGCGAGCCCTGGTACGCTGAAGATGAGAACGGCAACCGCGTCACCTATTACAGCATCAGTTTCTCAGTGAGCGGCGAGAATGTCTATGCACGTATCCCTGATGGATCAAAACTCTATTTGCAGAACAAGCAGAGCGGTGAAGTAGTACTGACATTCCAGCGCAACAGTATCATTGGCTACAATAACAGGTTCTCACTCGAACTGGGAAGTCAAGCTATCACCGAATGGGGAATTTACGAACTGATTATCCCTACAGAGGCAATCAACCTCTACTCGGATTCCAACTGTCAGACCGCCCCTATTCATCCGGCAGAGGATGTAACTGCATATTGGACCGTGGGAGATATCGAATCAATTCATTCGGTTCAAAATGACAAGATAAAGGAGCAGACTTTCGATATTCATGGCAGAAAAGCATCCACCTCGTCAGACATTCTTATCAAACGTGGTGAAAAGATAATAATTCGATAATATGAAATATTTAATCATACTTGCCGACGGTGCAGCTGACGAACCGATCGAGGTTCTGGGCGGGAAGACGCCCTTGCAGGCTGCAGAAAAGCCGTTGATTGACAAGTTGGCTCGTGAAGGCGTCAACGGACGTCTGGTCACAGTACCAGAGGGCTACAATCCAGGTTCGGAGATTGCACACCTGGGTCTGCTGGGCTATGACGTGGCCAAAGTATTTGAGGGTCGCGGTTCACTTGAAGCCGCCTCGATGCAAGTTCCTATTGAAGATGGTGAGGTAGCCATGCGCTGCAATATCATCTGCCTGGAGAATGACATCATCAAGAATCATTCGGCAGGCAACATTTCTACCGAAGAGGCAGACGAACTGATTAAAGCGCTCAATGATGATCCTGTGATGCAGGACCTTGCTGTGCAGAATGGTTTCGAGCGTGGGGCAGTAAAGTTCTTCACCGGCGTAAGCTACCGCCATCTGCTCAAAATAAAAGGCGGCGACAAACATGTCCAATGCACACCACCGCACGACAGAATAGGCAAACCCTGGAAGAATGAACTTCCTTGCGTATTCCTTCCAGGCGGTGCCAGAACCTCTGCTTTGTTGCGTGCTATGATCAGCAGAAGCCAGGAGGTACTTGGCAATCATCCAGTCAACCTCAAGCGCATTGCCGAGGGAAAAGATCCTGCCAACAGTATTTGGCCATGGTCTTTAGGCTACCGTCCAGCCATGCAGCCGTTGAGGGATTTGTTCCCGGAGCGAATCAAGACGGGAGCCGTCATCTCTGCAGTTGATCTGATCTTCGGTATCGGCGTCTATTGCGGTCTGGATAAGATTGAAGTGCCAGGAGCCACAGGACTCTGGGATACCAATTACGAAGGTAAGACTGCAGCAGCTCTCGAACAGTTGCGGCAGAAGGATTTCGTCTTCCTGCACATGGAGGCAACGGATGAAGCGGGTCACGATGGCGAAGCAGAACTCAAGAAGCAGTGTGTTGAGAATATTGACAAACGTGTACTAAACACAATACTGGATGAGATCAGCACATGGGACGAACCTGTGCGTATAGCGCTTCTCCCCGACCATCCTACGCCAATTAAGTATCGTACGCACACCATGACTCCAGTGCCATTCCTCATCTGGCAGTCCAAACCATCGAAAGAAGGCGATCCGGCAGACATCCAACCCGATGATGTGCAGCAATACGACGAGGACAGTGTGCTCAATGGCAGTCTCGGACTCTTGAAAGAGGATGAGTTTATCAGATTCTTCCTGGGTTGATGCCTCTCATCGTAATCACGAGAAACTTTAAGTGATTTTGGTGATTACAGAAATCCTAGAGACAAAAAAAAGACAATTATACCTATATATATATGAAGTATTACAGTACAAACAGACAAGCCCCAGAGGTAACACTCAGCGAGGCAGTCATCAAGGGTCTGGCTCCTGATAAGGGACTCTACATGCCAGAGTGTATCCAACCTTTGCCACAATCTTTTTTTGACCAAATACAGGACATGAGCCTGCAGGAGATTGCATTCGAAGTTGCCAAGAATTTCTTTGGCGAAGACATTCCTGCCGATGATCTGAAGCATATCGTCTATGACACGCTGCAGTTTGACATTCCTTTGGTTAAGGTCAATGAGAATATCTATAGTCTCGAACTTTATCATGGACCAACTTGTGCCTTCAAGGATGTAGGTGCTCGTTTTATGGCTCGTCTCCTCTCCTATTTCGTAAAGCAGAACAGCAAGCAGGACGAGGGCAACGCTTCAAAGCAGCAGATTCATGTACTTGTTGCCACTTCCGGTGATACGGGTTCGGCTGTAGCCAACGGTTTCTTGGGCGTTCCTGGCATTGACGTCACCGTACTCTATCCACAGGGGAAAGTCAGCCTTATCCAGGAGAAGCAGTTCACTACCCTCGGCCAGAATATCACCGCTCTTGAGGTAGATGGCGTATTTGATGATTGTCAGCGTCTGGTCAAGGAGGCATTCATGGATAAGGAACTCAATGAGAAATTCTTCCTTACCTCTGCCAACTCCATCAACGTGGCACGTTTCCTCCCACAGGCATTCTATTATTTCTATGCCTATGCACAGCTGAAGCGCGAGGGCAAGGCTGATCAGATGGTTGTATGCGTGCCATCAGGCAACTTCGGAAACATCTGTGCCGGAATCTTTGGCGCCAAGATGGGATTGCCAGTGAAGCGTTTCATCGCCTCAAACAATGCCAATGACATCTTCTTCCAGTACCTCGGTTCTGGTCACTATAATCCACGTGCCACACAAGCCACTCTTGCCAATGCAATGGATGTAGGTGATCCTTCGAACTTCGCCCGTATCGTTGATCTGTACGGACGCGAGCAGAAGGGACAAGTAGCAGAAAAGATCTCTCCAGAAGAGGCTCATGAAGCTATCATCAAGGAGATCAGCGGCGCTACCTATAATGATGAGCAGATCAAAGCAGCCATGCGACTTGCTCTTGCCAAGGATGGATACGTCTGTGACCCACACGGTGCTTGTGGATATCAGGCACTGACCGATGGCTTGCAGCCCGGCGAAGTAGGTGTATTCCTTGAGACCGCCCATCCAGCAAAATTCAAGGAGACCGTAGAGTCTGTCATCAACCAGGAGGTTGCTATTCCTGCCACGCTCCAGAAGTTCATGTCAGGCACCAAGCAGTCACTGCCAATGAGCGGTAACTTTGCCGACTTCAAGTCATTCCTGATGTCACATCTTTAATCAAAACATTCGACCACAGACTACAGCAGCTAATGTCCCGCACGAAAGAAGAAACATTCAATACGCTGACACATTTTATCGGATTGTGTCTTGTTCCCTGTATTTCATGGGTGCTCATCTGGTTTGGTTATGCCAAAAACTGGCAAAACGCCATGGGTGTCACCTTCTTTACGGTGGGCATGCTACTGATGTTTCTCGCCTCTTCGCTTTATCATTGGTGGAAGCCGGGCACAAAAGGCAAGGTTGTGTTGCGAAAGCTTGACCACATCTCTATCTATGTGCTCATTGCCTCAAGCTATACACCTATCTGTATGCAGCTGGTGGAGGATGGATTACTCAAAGAGGGATGGATCAGCTTCGGAGTCATCTGGTTCCTGGCAGTCCTGGGAGTTTTCTACAAACTTTTCTGGTGGATGAAATATCCCAAGATTTCGCTCATCCTTTACCTCCTGCTTGGTTGGGCAATTCTGTTCATGCTTCCGGCGGTTCGAGCCTGCATCACTCCACTCTCACTCCTGTTCATTGCCATGGAGGGACTCGTCTATACATTCGGTGTCTATTTCTTTGTGCATGATCACGAGCATACCTATTACCACGGCATCTGGCACATTTTCGTCATTCTCGGCACTCTATTCCATTGGGCAGCAGTCTTTGTGATGTCCTGGCCATGGGAAGAGGGTCTTTGGAATTAAACTCTCGATTATCATTACATCAACACTAACACTCATGAAAAGAATTCTTCTTTCGGCTGCTCTCTCTTTAGCAGCGTTCGGTCTGGTAGAGGCAGCAAACCCCTACCTACCCCTCTGGGAATTTATCCCTGATGGCGAACCGTATGTATTCGAAGATCCTGACAATCCCGGTCAGTATCGTGTCTATGTCTATGGATCGCATGACAATCTCATTCAGTATTATTGCGGACGTGACCAGGTTGTATGGTCTGCACCGGTTGACAATCTGAAGGACTGGCGCCTGGATGGTGTCATCTTTGAGAATCTCCGCAATGGCAATGGCGATCTGCTCAATGCTGAGGGAGTGGGCGACGTTCTTTACGCACCAGATGTCACACTCGTGACCGATGCCACTGGCAAGAAGACCTATTATCTTTACCCTAACGTTCAGCATGACCTTCGTGCCGGACTTATTGCCAAGTCTGACCGTCCTGACGGACCGTTTGAGGTTTGCAACTGGGATCCGAACAATCCTAACGCTACCACCGGTGTACTGCGCTTTGATCCAGGCGTCTTCGTAGATGATGACGGCCGCGTTTACGGTTACTGGGGCTTCGAGCGCTCTTATGCAGCAGAGCTTGATCCTAACACGATGTGTACGGTTAAAGCAGGTACTCCTGTTATTGAAGACATGGTGTCTGGCCGCTATCAAGAGGGTATTTTCCATTTCTTCGAAGCCTCTTCTATCCGTAAGATCAAGGACAAATACGTGCTTATCTACAGCCGCTTTGCTCCTGAAGGCGAATGGGGACTCCCAGAGACCAATTATACGCTTGCATACGCCTACAGTAACTCTCCACTCGGTCCTTGGACTTATGGCGGCACCATTATTGACGGCCGAGGCAAAGAGCAGCTCGCTGACGGCACCTGGCAGATTACTGCAACTCCTTCAGGCAATACTCACGGCAGTATCTGTGAGATCAATGGTAAGTGGTGGGTCTTCTATCACCGTCAGGCAGGCACAAGCGAGTATTCTCGCCAGGCAATGGTGGCTCCTATCGAAGTAGAAGTGACTGAAGGCGCTAACGGATATGTCAAGATCAGCGAGGGAGAATTCACCAGCGAAGGTTTCGAGACCGAAGGCCTCAATCCTCTGGAGCGTCATGCTGCTGGCATCGCATGTTTCTTTACTGGTCCAGAGCCAGCTCATCAGGAATATCCTAATGTCATCTATCCTGGTTCGCACACTGAAATTTTCCGCATCCAGTATGATGGTGAGACTCCAGTCTATGATCCAAGCATCGACCAGTGCCACATGGTGAACAATGTAGATGGTTCTATTGTTGGCTACAAGTATTTCAACTTCAACCATACGCATGGCATGAAGCATCCTACCCTCTACGTTACTAATATTCCTCAAGGCATCAATGGTACTGTTGAAATCTGGGTGGATCATCCTACTCCATACACTGGTAGCCGTCGTGTCTGGAACTCTAACCACCTTGCTCCTGAAGGAACCAAGATTGGAGAATACCAGGTACAGGCTGATTATCCAAAGGAGAAGCGCACCGAATACATTCCGGTTGATGCGCTGTCACAGTTCGAGGGCAAGCATGCGCTCTTCTTCGTTTTCCGCTCGGAGACCAAGGGTCAGTCTATCACCACACTGACTGACATTCAGTTCCAAGAGGGTTTTGTTGTAGCTGAAGGTGAGAGCAGCAGCTCATGGTACTGGTATATTGCAGGCGCTCTTCTGCTCCTTGCCGGTGCTCTGTTCTTCTTTAAGCGAAAGAAATAATAGAAGCGCTTCCGCAACGATTTCTTTCAAAACAAATCACTACCCAAGTTTTATAGATTCCGCAAGTTAAAAGTAACTTTATAACAAAAAACTCCATCAAAAGAAATCAAAATAAATCAAGGCATTTGACTACAAAATTGATTTTCTTTGATTTCATTTGATGGAGAAAAAGAAAGTTACTTTTAGGATGCGTTAAGTATAAGACTTGGATGGTGATATTTTTTGTACCAAAGCGTCAGCACATCGCTGGCCGTCCATGGCTGCACTGACAATTCCTCCAGCAAAACCTGCTCCTTCGCCACAAGGATAAAGTCCGGACATGACAGGGTGGCAGAGTGTCTCTTTGTCGCGCGGGATTCGCACCGGTGATGATGTTCTGGTCTCCACACCCACCAGGAGCGCCTCATCCGTCAGGAATCCATGCGCACGTTGTCCGAAGTACTGTAGTGCCTCCTGCATTCTGCTCGTGATGAATCGTGGCATCCAGAAGTGAAGCGGACTGGCAATGACACCCGGCGTATAGCTGCTCTGTGGCACGTCAGTTCCAAGTCGTCCGCGCACGAATTCTGTCATTCTCTGCGCCGGAGCCTCCTGTGTGCGATTGCCGTTAAGCCAGCACAGTCGTTCTATCTCCTCCTGAATCTCCATCATGGCGAGCGGACTGCCGAGGTCAATATCCATTGAGAGTTGCTGTGCCAATATCGGCAGATCCTCAACGCGAATCTCTGTTACAATGGCAGAGTTTGCCCATCGGCTTCCACGTGCGCTCGCTGACATTCCGTTCACCACCACCTGTTCCTGTTGCGTAGCTGATGGGACTATCACACCGCCCGGACACATACAGAACGAATAGACACCGCGCTGCACCCCTTCGCCAGCCTTCAGCTTATCACTTTTTCCTCTCAACTTCTCGCAGCCCGTTGCCTGGGTCACGAAACTGTATTCTGCGGCAGGCAGCCACTTGCCTCTGCCCTCTTTGGAATGATACTGAATCTGATCTATCAATTGTTGAGGATGCTCCAGACGGCTGCCAATTGCCAGTCCCTTGGCTTCGATGAGTATTCCCTGACGGTGAAGCATCCGATAGATGTCACGCGCCGAATGTCCCGTAGCCAGAATCACCGGTCCGAGGTATTCGCCTCCGTCACGTGTCCTGACGCCTATCACCTCCGTTCCATCCTTCAGTATCAGCTCCTCCACACAGCTCTCAAAGCGTATCTCGCCGCCGCATGCCATGATCTGTTCTCGTATGTTGGCAATGATGGCTGGCAGACGATCCGTTCCGATGTGCGGATGGGCAGCATCAAGGATTCCTGTATCGGCGCCAAACTGACAGAGTCCTTCAAGCACGCCCTGTACGTTGCCGCGCTTCTTGCTGCGGGTAAAAAGCTTGCCATCAGAAAAGGCACCGGCGCCTCCTTCACCGAAACAGAAGTTCGATTCAGGATCCACTTTCTGTTCACGCGTTATCAGAGCCACATCGCGGCGTCGGTCTGTCACGTTACGTCCTCTCTCAAGCACAATAGGCCGGATACCTAACTCTATCAGTCGCAGAGCCGCGAAGAGTCCACCGGGACCAGCTCCCACCACCACGGCTTGAGGCGCGTTGGCTGGTAACTCGCGGTACAGACGCTGCTCGAAGTGTTCTACGGGAGGATTCTCATTTATATATAACTCTACATCGAGCTGAATCATCACCTGACGCTGACGGGCATCAATACTGGTGTGCTTCATGCGTATTCCCTTCAGCGCTTTCCGGCTGATGGCATTCTCTTTGCACAGCTGTTCCTCCAGTTTTGCCTGATCTGCCCAGATCTGAGGCAGCACACGGGTTCTTATACTCTTTATCATACCTTATTTATTTAAATAGGAGACGGAAAGCCTCATCCACGCGTGAAACGGGACAAACCTGAATCTTAAGCCGCTTCAGATCGAGGCTCTTCAGTGAGACGTTCGGTATCAGGATTCGCTCAAAGCCCAGTTTTTCTGCCTCTCTGATTCTTTGTTCCAATCTTGACACCGGTCGGATCTCGCCGCTCAGTCCCACTTCGCCAGTCATGCAGGTCAAAGCAGGCAGCGGCATATCCATGTTCGAAGAGAGGATGGCAGCCATTACCGCCAGGTCCATGGCAGGGTCACTCACCTTCAGTCCACCGGCAATGTTGAGGAAGACATCCTTCTGCGCCAGTTTGAATCCCACTTTTTTCTCCAGTACAGCCAGCAGCATATTCAGGCGGCGCTGTTCGAAGCCTGTGGTCGAACGCATCGCCGTAGCATACGCCGAGGTGCTCACCAGTGCCTGCGTCTCTATCAGGAAAGGGCGCATTCCCTCAATGGCAGCCGCAATGGCTACGCCTGACAAATCGTTATGGTCTGCATTCAGCAGCAGTTCCGATGGATTAGTCACCTGGCGCAGTCCTGTGCCAAGCATCTCATAGATGCCAAGTTCGGAAGTCGAACCGAAACGGTTCTTGATGGCTCGGAGGATGCGGTACATGTAATGCTGGTCGCCCTCAAACTGCAATACGGTATCCACTATATGTTCAAGGACTTTCGGACCCGCCAGTGAACCCTCCTTCGTGATATGTCCGATGAGGATAACCGGAGTGCCGCTCTCCTTGGCAAACTTCAGGATCCGTGCAGCACACTCGCGTACCTGTCCTACAGAGCCGGCTGAAGACTCCAGATCATCTGTGGCAATGGTCTGAATGGAGTCAATCACCAGAATATCGGGTTCGGTATTGGCTACGTGCAGGAAGATATCATCCAGATTCGTCTCACAGGCAATGAAAACGTTGTCATGCGCACCATCCGTTGAATCTGTCACCGCTGTCACGGCACCGTTATTGGCTGTTTTGGAGAGATGATTGGCTGTATCGTCATTCTGAGCAGAGGCAAGTCGCTGTGCTCGAAGCTTCAGCTGATACGAAGATTCCTCGCCCGAACAGTACAGCACTTTCTTGTCATGGATGTTCATGATAGTCTGTAGCACCAGCGTACTCTTGCCTATGCCCGGATCACCTCCCAGCAGAACCATCGAACCGGGCACCAGACCGCCGCCCAGCACTCTGTTGAGTTCCTGATCATGCATGTCGATGCGCTGTTCCTCGCGTGCCTCAATCTCTGACAATCGTTTCGGACGTTCCTTCTGGCCAGGCAGTCCCAAAGCGCCTGCATGTGTCCATTGCACGCCGCCAGTCTTCTTTGACGCCTTGCCGATAGCGCCTGTCTTGCTATCCACGATCTCCTCCACACACGTTCCCCATTCTCCGCACGACGGACACTTGCCGAACCATTTCGGTTCTTCGCATCCGCATGCCGAACAGAAGTATGCTGTCTTAGTCTTTGCCATTGTTGCATTATTTTGGGGCAAAGATACTTATTTTTTTTGGATAAAAGAAATATTTCTGTAAAATACCTCCTCTCACCATACAAAAATGAGGCTGTTTCAAAAGTCCCAGCAAATATTAAATTATAAATATTAAATAATATCCACCCCCATTACAGAGCTCTGTAGCGAGGGTGGAATTATTATTTATTATCTAATATTTATTATTTTGTGGCTTTTGACACGCCCCCATTAATCAATGTTACGCTTTGCATTTTTTGGGCGGTTACCTCATTATCGAACCTCAACCTGACGTCCGCCGATAGTGTAGATACCAGTAGGCAGACCAATCAGATGTGAAGGGAGCGACAAGGCAGGAGTCTCTTCCTCTGCAGCCACCTGACGGATGCCATCACCGCCGTCAGTTGGAAAAGCTATCTCGCAGCTGTTCTCTACTTCGCAGTTATTCGGATTATTGCTGTCGTACGATGCCACAAAGGCTACAATATGGCAGTCCTCCAGTTTCCAGCTGCTCTTCATCAGCAGTTCGCACTCATATTCGAAGGTATCATTATCCTTCCAGTCAATTATAGTGCCAAAGGTTGCATTATAGGCACGAAGGGCGTGCTGATGATAGAAGTTTCCGTCTGAACCGGATTGTGCACGAGCCTTGATATTGTCCTCTGTAACGAATACCGTGACGCGAGCAGGAGTATTACAGAATGCCATGCTGCGGTCACCGTTTACCTTCACCTTAAGCATCATGCTCTCCTCATCGAAGCTTGCTGAAGCATCCACATAGCAGCAGCTTGCCATATTGAGGCGCTGATCAATGAGTGAAAGCATTGAATTAAGGTCTGTTGGACGGTTGGTGACAGGGCTATTATCCTCAATGCGCAGACGATCCCACATGAAAGCAGGAGCATACGTCGAACCGTTAGCATTATAGAACCAGCAGTATTCCTCTGCATTAGGCGTCGAGAGCCAGTCTGTATAGTAACCGGCATGATGGCACACTACCGATACGCGTTCACCATAGCCAGGGGTCTCAAGCATCTGATGCACCATCTCGGCGGCTGGCGGACAATTGACGCAAGCCTCTGAAGTAAATTCCTCAATGAGCATGTGGCGCACATATTCGTGCAGCACTACGTTGAATCTTGCCGTCTTGCTGTTATTGCTCATTCGGTAATCCTCACCATTGTCGAGCGCCGTTATCGTAGCAGTAAGTTCTGCGCTAATCTGCTTCTCTGTGAGTGCAGGATCAAAGGTGAGAGTCAGCTCGCTTGTCTCTCCGTAAGCCAGTTCGCAGTCAGCATGTACTTGGAGTGGTACCTGACCTTCTACTGTCACTTCGGTAGTGAATCCGGTGATGGTTTGAGCCGCGCGGTTCCTGACGGTAAGGGTGATGTTCATCTCTGCGCCTGCCACATAGTTGGTTGGCACGTTGAGCGAAATGAGGTCAACGTCATATTGAGGGAGTGAATTGCCTGATACCAGCGCCTCTATGGAGAGCAGGCCTTTGTCACTCTTATCCTCCCATTCGCCATCGGCAGCCTGCATATAGAATCCGCCCACTATCTCCTCCTCTACGAGTGAGATGCACTTGGCAGCTTTCTTCTGATGATAGCTGTAGCCAATATAGAGAGGAGTGGCAGCTGGGATGGTGTATTCTGACTCCAGTTCCACATCAAGCCAGCCCTTGGTCAGGGTGGCTATCGTGCCTTGAGCCAGATTCTCTCCATCCAGAGATTCGCGTACCCAGACGGTCAGCTCATCCACGTTGAGCTTGGATGCCAGTCCGGCACGGATTACCTTGATCTGGTTTCCTTCAAAGCCCATAAGGTCTTCTGCCGAGAAGAGGGTGGCAGCGCTGTTGACCTGTTCGCCTGAAGTTCCTATAGTACCCGATGTTGACACCTGTCCGTCACAATGGGATAGTGTCAAAACATCAGCCTCTGCACTGGCTGCGAATGGCACAGTGCAGAGGATGATAGTTGATAGAATGAATTTATTCATCATTTTATATAATAGTGAGTTCACTATTTATATTTATTACTTTACGAGCTTCTGAATGTCAACTGAACCGTCAGCCTTGACAGTGCGGATGATGTTGATGCCGTCGTTGAGTTGCTGCTGGCGAACACCAGAGAGGCTGTACACCTGACGCTCTGCATTGTTGACACCTGCAATAGCGTTTACGCCTACGGTCTCATTCAGCTTCACGAATACATCATCAAGCTTGAGCAGTCGCTGACCCAGGCTGTCATAGTGACGGAATGCCACCTGTACAGTCTTACCAGCATAATCAGCAAGGTTAACCTTACGCTCCTGCCAGCCAGTCTGCTCGAGCATCTCTGTGAATACCTCGTCCATTGTATCCTCCAGGCCATCGGTATCCTCGCCTACATATACTGAATAGGTGTGGTAGCAGTAATCCTGCTCATCCTCTTCTACGCCAATCCACCAAGAGAGTTCGTATTCACCGTTGGCAGGAACCTCAAATGCTGGTGAGAAGGTCCAGTTGTCTGGATCCAGATCTGGTGAGTAGTAATAGTAAGCTGTTGAACCGAGACCATCAGCGCCCGAATGAGCGTGACCCTCAGGATAGCCACCGAAGAGGCTCCAGAGCAGATCCCAACCCTTACCGTCGCCATCAGCATCGATACGGGTCCAACCTGCGGCATCATCCTCGAAGTCGCCTACCAGGAGATAGTTCTCTGTGCTGAGCACCTCAACAACGTAAGGCACTACGATGTCACCGTTTGCTGTGTGCATGATGATTGAGCCCTCGAACTGACCTGCCTCCTCAGCAGTGTAGATGAAGTCGAGCCAGTACTGTGACTTATAGCCGATGCTGTACGAAGGAACATAGTCAATTGAGACAGGGCCATCAAAGTCAATGCCCAGGATTTCGATAGGATCAGCGCCCTCATTGGTTACAGTAAGGCTCTGCTTTGCAGACTTACCCTGGAAGAGAGTACCGAAGTCAAGAGGATTCTTGTCAAGTGAATAAGCGAATGGAGCGAAGTCCTCCAGTTCGAGGCGGACATTCCAGATACGGAATTCGTCATCATTCTCATAATAGTTGTCGCCCTTGTGGTAGAGGCGCCACTGTACCGAGTTCACACCAGGAGTATAGCTGTTAGCATCTGGGAAGTGCATGTTGTAAGCTGCGTCAGAATCCACTGGGTCATGATCAATGCCGCCGAAAGTATAAGCACCGTGTGCGGTGTACATCTCTACCCATGCGATATCTGAATTGAAGCCCTCCTCATCAAGACCAGCAATGCTGAGTGAAGCATCCCAGGTAAGATGACCTATCTTGCCAGAAGGAATCTCAAAGTCAACATAGATCCAGTTGTTGTATTCTACCGAGTCAGGCACGCAAGCATTAGCATTTACCAGCTGGTTGGTAGTTTCGTCCAGGATAAATGGATCCATTGGATTGTTATGCCATACCATTTCGATGGTTGGATCACTGTCAGCAGCCATGATCTTGCTGTAGTCTGGAGTCTGACGAACGAGAGCCTGACACTGGATAACGTAGGAGCCTGCAGTGGTGCAGATGGTGATAGTCTCATTATATGAACCAGCCTCCGAACCGATAAACTCTACGCTCACATTCAGACGGTCCATGGTATTTGCAGCCGCATCGGTTGGATAGACGATGAAGTTGTCACTGCTTACTACCTCAGTCACCTTCAAAGGCTGAGAACCGAGATTCTGGAAGATTACGTTCTTATACGAACTGTTTTCTCCAGAGAGGAAGCTGCCGAAGTTCATGGCAGAACCGGTCTCCAGGTTAGCATTGATTTCTACGAGGTCCTCGTATGAGGTCTCAAGGTCGCAGATCATCATCCAGTCATCCTCTGTGGTATATCCGGCATAGCTTACATTGTAGTTGAAGAGCAGATAGTGCTCACCTGGACCGAATTTGCTACTGCCGTCCAGTTCCTCATAGTCCATATTTGATGCAAAGAGCTCCTCTCCCATATCATTGGTGATGGTAGCCTTAGAAGCGAACCATTGAGAGACGAATGAGTTGCCCTTCCAGCTTACAGTAGCAATCTTACCCTCAGGTACAGTGAACTTAGCCTTGAGCCATGAGTCACCGTAGATCATGATGTTGGTTGATCGTACAATTGGATTACCATTCTGATCACCAATCTGCCAAGGGAACTCCATGCAGGTGCTGATTGCGAACTCACCGCTCTTTACAATGCAAGAGTAGTCAGGATAAGGGATTGCACCGCCCGTTGCTGAGATGATGTACTCATCCTCCTCTGTAGCCAGAGTGATGATGCCCTCATAATCACCAGCAGCCATTGGGGTGAAGGTTACATCTACCTTCAGAAGGCTCATTGGTTCAATCTCGCCAGCCATTGGAGATACGCTCATCGAGTTGTCATCTGACTCGCAATCTACTACGTACTCTGCTGCATCCTGGCCGATATTGGCAAAGAGCAGGGACTGTGTCTCAGAGAGCTCAGGGTAGATATCCTCGCGGAAGTTGATCACATCATTGCTCATGCTTACCACTTTGCTACCCTCCTGTGGCTGATACATCTTAATAAAGTTATATGCTGTGAAGGCATAGCCGTAACCGTTGGCACCCATCATGATAAGCATGTTCTGATCAGAGGTGATGCTTGAGAGATCATCGGCTACGGTGAAAGTCAGCTGACCGCAAGAGGCATCGAAGCCGCCGCTCATGTTAGCCTCACCGCCACGCACGATGCCGGTGTAATATCCGCCATAGAAAGTACCCGTGATACAGCCATTGACATAGTCCATTGGCGTCGCAAAGGTGATCTTGCCGTTTGCTGCATCATAGTCACCTACCATATCAATCTGTGTATGACCATTCATTGGATCATCAAGATTGAAGAGGTTGCTGAAGGTTACCTTGTCGCCCTCAAACACAGCCTGTACCTCATAGGTAGTCAGGTCGCCGTTCAGATAGTCGTAAGTATAGCCATCACGGTAGAGTGACTTACGGAATGCGGTGAAGGTTACTGTCTGGGCATCCTCTGTCTTTGCAAATGCCTTTGCCTTTGCGGCTGGCTTTACAGGCTTGGCTGCCTTCTGTACTGGAGCCATCTTATGGGTACCATTCTGGGTCTTGCCATTGATGATCTCTACCAGGTTCTTGTCCATCTGTGACTTGATGTTCACCAGGTCGCCAGTGACAGGAGCCAGATTCTTCTGCTGGCCCTGTGCCATGCCAGCGAGACAGGCTGCAGTTGCCATTGCGGTAAGTAGAAGTTTCTTCATACTGTTTTATTAGGGGTTAAACATTATTAATCTGTTTTTCGTGCCGCAAAATTACTGATTTCTTTTAAATGTAGCAAAAAATGCTCCTGTGGGGTTCACCATTTTCAAGAATTTAATCAAAATAAGGCAATAATGTAAGTTTTTACGCTTTATATTCTACTTTTTGACAAAAAATCTGTAACTTTGCCGCCATATATCAACCCCTCTATATTCTTATAGCTTTCCCAGATGAAATATATTTTCCTCCTTACGCATTTGTTTTTCGCTGTTTTTATGGCTCACGCTACCTCTTCCATGCCGGAAATCAAGGCGGATAGCCTGCTACGTTTGGGGCAGCATTACAACGAAGAATACCGCTATCTGGATGCCCTGGAGGTACTGACCCTGGCGGTGGAGAAGGCGGAGGATTCGGGCAATGATGATGTCTATCTCCAGTCTTTGCTCACTATTGCCAACATCCATCGTATCTTTGATGATCAGGAATTGGCTATCCATTATTTCACACAGTGCTATGATAAGGCGAAGGATCTGGGCAACCGTTCCATCATGACCCAGGCGGGTTACAACAAGCTGATCTGCCTTTGTACCATCGGTGATGCCGTGAGGGCGCAGGAGTGGTTTGCCAAGATTGGTGATATCGATACGGGCAATCCGCAGACGGATCGTTTCTTCGGTTTCTTGCAGCAGGGACAGCTGGCCAAGGCAAAGAAGGATTACCATGCCGCCATCTATTATTTTAATGAGGCTCTTCAGTATGCCGTGAACCATGGGATGTCCGACAATTACATCGTGCCTCAGATGGGACAGATCGGTAATATGGAGGAGCTGCTGGGCAATGATGACAAAGCCATTGAGTGGTACCTGAAGTGTCTGGATGGTGCGCAGAAGGGCGGATTGATGACGCCACTGGCAAGTACCTACGAACATCTCTCGTCCATCTACCGCAAGCTGCACAATGACTCTGCCTCCATGCGTTACCAGCGCCTCTATGTCCAGCTTTCGGATTCGCTCTTCAGCGAAAGGGAATTTAAGGATAAGCGCAGTCGCATTGCTGACTATGAATCGCGCTCCAATCTGCTTAAGATCGATTCGCTCAATGATCGCAACCGTTCTCTGCTCTGGGTCATCGCCATCATTGCCGTCATGCTCCTTGCGCTCATAGTACTCATCATCTATGTTGTGCGGCAGAACCGCCATCTGGTGGACACCCAGCGCCTGCTGATTGATAAGCACAACGAACTGAACCAGCAGCTCGAGATTCAGAGCCGAATGAGCGAGGAATACTTCAGCAAGGTAGGACAACCTGCCGCATCCGTTCAGCCTGCCGCTGATGAGGATGCAGACCAACTGTCTGCTGACGCTGCCGAACCGGATGTTGACGCAGAAGAGCCCGCCGATGCCTCTGCCCCATTGCTCAGCAAGCAGCAGACGGATCATCTGCTCATGGCTATTGCCCAAGTGATGGAGGATGCCTCCCTGATCAGCGATCCAGATTTCAGCCTTCAGAAACTGGCTATGCTGGTCAATTCGAACACCAAATACGTCTCTTGGGTTATCAATGCCACCTATGGCAAGAACTTCAAGACCTACCTTAACGAATATCGCGTCCGTGAGGCATCCCATCTGCTGGTTGATCCTGACAAGATGGGGCATCTCACTATTGCTGCCATCTCCGAACAGCTGGGTTATAAGTCGCCCACCAGCTTCAATCAGGCTTTCAAGCGCGTATTCGGCATGACGCCCGCCGCTTATCAGAAACTTGCTTGCAAATAATCACATTTATACACATCTTTTTAATGAAACACATTCTCACTATCCTTGGTTTTGTACCTCTTTACCTCCTTTCCTGCCTTTCGGCTCAAGCACAGGCGCCCTCTCTCACCTGGAACCCGAATCTGAAGGGGGGTATGTATCGCAATCCCGTCATTGATGCCGATTATTCTGATCCTGACGTCTGCCGTGTGGGTAATGACTATTACATGACCGCTTCTTCATTCAACTGTTTCCCGGGCCTCCAGATTCTTCACAGTACTGATCTGGTCAACTGGGAGCTCATCGGTCATGCACTTGATGATGATTATCCTGTTTTGCCCGAATACCAGGGCACCGAGCTTGACTGGCATAACAGGGTTCAGCATGGCAACTATGTCTGGGCTCCCTCTATCCGCTATCATGACGGCTGGTTCTATATCTATTGCGGTGATCCGGATCAGGGACTCTTCATGACCCGCACGCAGGATCCTCGCGGCACGTGGGAGCCTATCGTCTGGGTAAAGAAGGGCAAAGGACTGATTGACTGCTGTCCGCTCTGGGATGAGGATGGCAGGGCGTACATCAGCCATGGTTGTGCTGGTTCACGCGCTGGGGTCAAGTCGGTGCTCTTTGTTGCGCCAATGTCGCCTGACGGTACGCGGGTAATCGGCCCTTCACGCATCGTGTATGACGGACATGAGGATCAGCCCACCATTGAAGGCACTAAATTCTACAAGCGTAATGGTTATTATTATATAATGAGTCCAGCTGGTGGTGTGAAGTATGGCTGGCAGGTGGAGCTTCGTTCCCGCAGTCCGTATGGGCCGTATGAAGAATATGTCGGACTGGCGCAGGGCAAGTCGCATGTCAATGGTCCGCATCAGGGAGCGTGGGTTGACACACAGAACGGTGAGGATTGGTTCCTGCATTTCCAGGATAAACATGCTTACGGGCGCGTGGTACACCTGCAGCCGGCACGTTGGGTGAATGACTGGCTGGTGATAGGTGATGACCGCGATGGTGACGGTTGTGGTGATGCCGTAGCCAAATGGAAGAAGCCGAACCTGCCTTCCAGCGGAGAGTTCCAGCCTTTGGAGAGCGATGAATTTGACCATACAGAGCTCGGATTGCAGTGGCAATGGCAGGGTCCGTGGAGCCACTATTGGTATTTCTGTGATGCTGCCAAGTCACGGCTCCGTTTGTATGGCGTACAGATGCCTGAAGGGGCGCGTTCGCTTTTTGACTGTCCAAACCTCCTGCTCCAGAAGCTGCCTACCGAGAATTTCACAGCTACGGCACGTGTGCAGTTCATCCCGAATCCCGGCTATAAGCAGCGGGGCGAAAATGCCGGTCTCATCCTGCAGGGTCTTGATTATGCCGCCCTCAAGCTGGTGGATACGCCTGAAGGCATCGTGCTGCAGCAGGTTACCTGCATGAATGCAGACAAAGCAGCAACCTCATCCGCCTCTGATCCCGGTCTTCGACAAGGTGCTGCTGAGAAGGTAAATGCGCAGGTGGGTATCGGCGCTGCTGAGAAGATCAATGCGCAGGAGAAAATCGGCTCTGCTGAGAAGGTCAATTCGCAGGTGAGTATCGAAAGCCTGACTTTGCCCGAACCCTATACGGTACGATACGCCAAAGATGACATTCCGCAGCCACGCGTCGCCTCCGTCCCCCTCTACCTCCGCGTCAAGGTACACAGCGAAGGCATAGAGAATCAGATCAAGTGCAAAGCGCAGTTCTACTACAGCCTAGATAATAAGCGCTGGCAGCCCCTTGGCGAAGAATTCCCGGCCCGCGAAGGCAAGTGGATAGGCGCCAAGCTCGGCTTCTTCAATGTCCGCCCCGAATCCAAGAATGACGCCGCCTTCCTTGACATAGACTGGATCCGCTTTGAGCCCTGACCCACAGCAGCCCAATAGCCCAACAGCCCAACAGCAGTACGAGGGGAGAACACCCCGACAACAGAGGCGCCCACCAACAACCCCAGCCGCACAGCCGCCACCCTCATGCGCCAGCATCAGAGCCGCAGCCGCGCATCAGCCACCATCAAGCCAGCAGCAAGGGTCACAGCCGCACACCAACCACCAGCACGCCAGCAGCAAGGGTCACAGCCGTGCACCAGCCGCCAGCACGCCAGCAGCAAGGGCCGCAGCCGCACATCAGCCACCACCACGCCAGCAGCAAGGGCCGCAGCCGCACACCAGCCACCAGCACGCCAGCAGCAAGGGCCGCAGCCGCGCATCAGCCACCATCACGCCAGCAGCAAGGGTCACAGCCGCGCACCAGCCGCCAGCACGCCAGCAGCAAGAGCCGCAGCCGCACACCAGCCGCCAGCACGCCAGCAGCAAGGGTCACAGCCGCACAGCAGCCGCCATCGCCCCAGCAGCAAGGGTCACAGCCGCACACCAGCCACCACCCTCATGCGCCAGCAGCAAGATCCGCAGCCGCGCACCAGCCGCCAGCATAACGGCAGCAGGGGTCGCATGGCAGCAGTTTGCAGTCGTCGTTCCTGTTTCCTGAGGCGTTCTCCCCTCAGATTATCCCTGTCGTCCCCCTCCCATATCACCCCCCATCATCATCACCCCCATTCCCCAATCCCCC
>JAZLJN010000127.1:0-2086 GCA_045617885.1 Bacteroidales bacterium
TATACTTTTCGCAATGATGGCTGCAGTGCTTGGATTTACCGCATGCAGCAAGGAAGAACCTGCGCAGCCCGAAACAATCCGGAAGGGCATGGTGCTCCATGCAACAGTTTCCCAGTCTGACGATACAAGAGCCTCATTCACCGACAACGAGGGTGTTTGGCATTTTGACTATGCAGGGGGTGACCAGATTACGGTAACGAATAATAAAATCAGCACTTATTACACCTTTACCTACAACGGCACGGATTTCATCAGCACTGATGCCGAGCCTACCTCAGAGCCAGCTCGTTGGTATGCCTATTATCCATCAAATGAGGTGTCATTTGTAGGTCAGACCGGCAAATGGGAGGATTTGGCCAATGTGTATGCACTGGTTGGCGGTACGCCTTTTTTTGGTGGCGATGTTACGGGTGAAGACGGTCTGGACATCACAATGGATCCAAAGTGTGCCGTCCTGAAGATAATCAACCAAAAGGGCAGCATAGACATCAACGTAAAGCATAAGGATAACGGTTATTGGATAAAAGGGCTGAAAGACAGTCAGGCATCATTCGTTCCTACATTAGATGAGACCAAGCAGACATTTCTGAGCACAACGGAGGCAGGCACTTACTATGTTGCCGTACCTGCAGGAACACCGCTCACCGTCTATGATGGTGATAAGGTCATTAGGTCAACATCAAAAGGTCTCACGGCAGGCATGTATTATGAGATTACTGTTATTCCTGCCGGAGCTCTTCCGGGCAAATTCAGTGTCAATGCAGATAAGCAGGTTTACTTCTCACAGGGCAACTTGTATCATGATGAAAGTTCATTCAAGTTTGCATCAAAACAGTACGATTTTTACGGGTATCAGCTTAATCCTGATGCTCATCATGATCATGAGATTTGGGGGCTCTTCGGATGGTCAACTTACGGGGGACATTATGGAATGACCCCTATCGATTATCAATATTCTGGAAGTTTCAAAGATTGGGGCTCTGCTATTGACAGCAAGAATATCTGGCGCACACCGAGTACAGATGAGTGGCAGTATTTATTCGACAGAAGAATAATGGCAAATGGGAAAGAAAGGTACACTCTCAATATAACGTATGGTGAAATTATGGGCATTGTGCTCTATCCAGATGACTTCAATGGCTCCGCATTAAGTCCGGAGACAGAATACACAGATAGTACATTCCCAAAAGAATGTGTCTTTCTTCCGGCTGCAGGATATCGCGTTGATTATGATGTTAGGGAAGTCGGCCAATCCGGTTTCTATTGGTCATCTTCTGCTGACGATGACGAATCCGCCTTCAATTTGTATTTCAGAAGCGACAGGCTTTATTCTGATTACCCCGACTACCGAAAGCTCGGCTTTTCTGTCCGGCTCGTCACAGATTGCGAGTAATTATCCGCAAGCATAATACATCTCGAAGCAGTTCCTCAAATGGGGGGCTGCTTTTTTGCACTCTCAAACTTAATCGTTTAACGCCCCAAACTCTATACGGTCCATAAATTACTGACACAACCGCACATAGTTTTCAATCTCAAATTGCGATGAACACCAGAAGAGGGAGCATGGCTTTTCAACCAAACTCCCTCTTTTCATAGATATGCCTATACTCAATTTTTCAACCTTAAATTTCGGTTAGCCGTTATTTATTGTCAGCGCTCGGAGAGCGGGATGTATTCCTCTTCTGATGTGATGCAGCGGTAGGCAGGACGTATGATGCGGGGGCCTTTGAAGTTGAGTTCCTCGTTGCGGTGGGCGCACCAGCCAACGATACGCGCCATGGCGAACAGCGGAGTGTAGATCTCGCGAGGGATACCGATGCAGTCATATACGAAGCCGGAATAGAAGTCGACGTTGGCGCAGAGCACTTTGTCGCGGCCTTTGACCGAATAGATGGTCTCGATGGCGACACGCTCGATACGCTCCATGAACTCGAACTCGTCCAGTCTCCCCTTCTCTTTCGCAAGTTCACGTGCCATCTCCTTGAGAAGGACGGCACGAGGGTCGGACTTGGTATAGACGGCGTGGCCGATTCCATAGACGAGACCCGAGCGGTCGAAGAGCTTGCCTTCAAGCATCCTGCGTATG
>JAZLJN010000128.1:0-15396 GCA_045617885.1 Bacteroidales bacterium
CACTGGGCTATCCCCCACTTAGAGGCAGGTTACATACGCGTTACTCACCCGTGCGCCGCTCGCCACCCGAGGTGCTGCCGCTCGACTTGCATGTGTTAGGCCTGTCGCTAGCGTTCATCCTGAGCCAGGATCAAACTCTTCCTTGTATTTTTCTATATCCTTGTCCTCGGGGGATTATGCCCGAGTAACAGCGACTGTTTGAATTGACTAGGTTTGTACTACTATTCTTACCTAATGGTTGAATTATGATTTCACTCTGTCAAAGATCGTTGCTAAAAAGAGATTTATTTCGTTTTAGCGGGTGCAAAGATAGCAGCATTTTTCTTTATATGCAAGTTATCAACAGACTTTTTGTAACAAAAAGATAAAAAAGCGCTCTAATTACAATTATTTGCTAGCTGAAGTTTTCATTTCAGCAACGTAATATCGGCAAAATTGGGCAATTCCGCAGTCTTTACAATGTGGATTGCGTGCAGTACAAATGTATCTTCCATGCAGAATTAACCAATGATGTGCCAATGGTATCAATTCTTCCGGTATATTACGGGTAAGTTCCTTTTCTGTCTGTAGAGGTGAGCGGCTATTAATAGTCAAACCTATTCGGTTAGAGACACGGAACACATGCGTATCCACAGCCATACACGGTTTGTTCCAGATTACAGAGCAAATGACATTAGCCGTTTTCCGCCCCACTCCAGGCAAACTTAACAGGGCATCATAATCCTCTGGCACCTCGCCCCCATAATCATTTACCAGTCGCTGAGCCATTCCAAACAGATGATTTGCCTTGTTTCGGGGATAAGAAACCGACTTGATGTACTCATAAATCTCATCTGCAGAACTCTCTGACATCTTCTTTGCATTCGGAAAAGCCTGCAAGAGATCAGGAGTAATCATATTAACTCTCTTGTCTGTACACTGTGCCGATAAGATAACAGCCACCAGCAATTCAAAAGGATTATGATAGTTCAATTCCGTTGCTGCGTTGGGGTTATTCTCGATAAAATAATCAATGACCCCTGCGTATCGCTCCTTCTTTGTCATACACACGCTATCTTTTTTTACAAAATACCCATCTTATGCAACCTGCCATCCCAGAACTGAAGGATTCGGTTATTACTATAATACCATAGCTCTATCATTCCTGTACGAGAGGCGCCCTTCTCGACTTTCGACGGACGTCCCCATGAGAGGCGCACCTCTTCTGTTGTCATATCTAACTGGACAGAACCTCGCTTAATCAGTTTCCATATTTCAGGAGTGATGTCAGGATGCAGCATATAAGGATCTGTCAAAGCAAGGTACCGATCAAGAGCCGTAGAGGTACCGACTTCTCGCGATCCAGGCAAAGATGCGAAGAAACTTCCCTTCTCAATAATCGTGCCCGAATCATCTTCCCTGTGAAAATACACAGCAAGCGGCGCCAACTCATTACCACAAGCCACGGAATCAACAATGACAGGCACATATTTCTCATGCGCAATCCCCACTACTGTATCAGACTGATACCTCACGCGCTCATCCATTATTAATATATATAATGAACGCGCACGTAAAGCAGAATCCACCTTCTGTATGAGCTGGAGAGGATACAAACTGCCAATAACTGGCTGGTATTCGCTATCGGTCATGGCAGACATAGGTTGTCCCGTGCTGAAACGATAAGCTGTGCCTATTGGAGAGATAAACCTCAATTGAAGTAACTGCTGTCCCATCCAATCTTCCTCGCTCACCATCGAATCATAAAACCAGACAGATCCCCTTCCACAAAGCGAATCAGTTCTGGCAGTTGGTATCTCAGGGGTAAGCGTTAATCCTACCTCTTCGCGCAGCAGTACGAAAGGTTTGCCCTTATGCCATCCAGAAGGAGATAATTCCTCCGTTGGAGCAGGGAGCAAATCATTCAATGAGGATGCCTCTTGCTCTTTCTTATTCCTTCCCATCAACACAAACGGCAGAAGGAAAAGAAATATTATTAATTTTAATCTATAATGATTGGTTGCTTGCATTTTCGAACACTTTCTTTAGAATCAGCTTGCCCATTTATCTTCGTAAATAAAAGAAATAAATGGGAGTAACAGGGTCGATACTATCAGTTGCCATCGAAACTTGAGTCAAGTAAGTTTGCGACAAACGAACAATACAGGTCCGGCCTGATTGACCTGGCTTCCGAACAGGTACACCGCGCCTCCATCCCGTATTCCTGTCCGTTTGCGAAGCTCCTCTACTGTCAAAGGGAAATTCCTGACAGCCAGATTTGCTTGAGGCAGTTTCTGCTTGTACTGTTTAAGCTGACGTGAAGAGAATGGCAGAATTTCATCGATGACAAAACCTCTACCTGGGAAATCTCTAATCTCCTGATCAGACACAAACAGATGCGTGTTTGCATCAAGTTTCTTCACGGGGAAACGTTTGGCGACAGAAGGAAAAGCCAGAGCCTTCATGATTGAAACATCCGGTTCATAGAGGTAACGAATCTCCGTAAGGTCTTGCACCAAAGAGAGACTCTGCAAATCCCTGCACTCTTTCCATTCAAAGTCAAAATTGACGATTCTGTTCGAGAAGAAATCTACACAATGTATTGTAATATCCAGAAAAGGCGTCTCCCTCTTGTCAGAATTATCCTGTACTATCAGCAGCTCCTTGCATTCATTCTTAACAGATACGATATGCAGATCTGTCACTCCTTTCAGCCGTTGTAATGTGCGCGAAAGATCAGCCATTGGAGACACCTTCGTTATCAATCGTTTGCAATGGCTCAACAGTTCATCCTGCCAAGCAATCACATTCGGCACACAGTCCTCAATCTCATAGATGCGTGATCCGACATCTGATCTTCGAGCAGGATCCAAGTAGATAACATCCACCTCTGGAATTGGCAATTCCGTAGATAACCCTTCACGCACCTCAATACGAGTCTTTGATTGATCTGCCCTATGCAGCACCTCAAAATTGTGGCGAGCTGCCTCACACAAATGCTGCTGACACTCGGTATAGACAGCCCAATCCATCCCTCGCGACATGTACCAGAAATCCACACCCATACCTCCTGTCATATCGCACAAACTATGGCATCCCGTCAGCAGAGACTGCTTGTATCTTGCCGTCTGCTCCGACGAACACTGTTCGGCAGGGACACGTCCACCCATGATCAGTTCGTTATTGTCATACCATTCGGGAAGTTTGGTGCGCAAACGTCTGCGTGCCTCAATCTGATCCACAATGAAGGGCATGTTCAACGTAGGATAGCGATGAGCAGAAAACAGTAGTTTTGCCGTATCATCCTGCAGATGATCGGCTATAAACTGCATTATTTCCGGTGTCCATTCTATCATTCTTTCTTAAGAAAAAAGCTTCAAATCAGGATAAAAAACAAATCGTAAGGATAAAAATCACTGCAAAAATAACTTTTTTCTACCAAATTAGACCAACTTATCAAAAAAAAGATTATTTTCGCGACGCAAAAAGAGTGTTAACAGGCAGTTTTTGCCACTGAAAGACGTAATTATGACCGAATACTGGAAGTGCAATGATGGATTCCGGCAGCTACCCGAATGGGAATCGGATTGTTGGATTCAAGTGACCAACCCTTCGCAAGAAGAGCTGGGCGATCTTGAACGCAGGTTCGGCGCTCCTATGGATTTCATTCAGGACGTAGAGGATAACGAAGAACGTCCTCGTACCGAGAGCGAATCCGGCTGGTTGATGACCTTGATCCGAGTTCCAAACAAGATCCTCGACGAAGATGGCGATCCGGTATTCTCCACTGTGCCTCTGGCGATCCTGATTCATGGCGAGATTTTCATCTCAATCTGTTATTTCAAGACAGAGATGATTGATGATTTCATTCGCTACACTATCCGTAAGAACATTGAGGACCGTCAGCGTTACGACTTGATGCTTTCACTCTTCCTCAGCAGTTCCGTATGGTATTTGAAATACCTGAAGCAGATGAACATCATGATGAAGCATGCAGAGGAGGCTCTTGAGGAATCAATGGACAACGACGAGTTGCAGAAGATGATGCGCATTGAGAAGTTCCTCGTTTACTTTGTTACCTCTATGCGAGGAAATGAGGTGGTAATGGTTCGTCTGAAGAAACATCTGCGCCATCTCCCATACGATGAGGATCTGCTGGATGATGTAGAGATTGAGTTGCAGCAGGCTTATGCCACTGCCAACATCTACAGCGAGGTGTTGGAACGACAGCGTGAGTCATACGCTTCCATTATTTCCAACAACCTGAACGTCATCATGAAACGCCTGACCGCCATCACCATTATCCTGATGATTCCGGCTGCTGTGAGTGGTTTCTTTGGCATGAACGTCCCGAATGGATGGGAGGAGTGGAGTCCTGCCTTCCCAGTCATCCTTCTGCTCACCTGCATCATCTCAATCTTTGCCTATTACGGCTTCAAGAAACGAAATCTTGTATAACGAAAGCGTCCGAATCGCTCAAGCTTGGGAATTTCTTCCGGTATTCCTGCAGTTTTACCATATCGGGCTCAAAAGAACATACTGATTCAGCACCACGGGGGCACTCAGCCAATACATGTCCGTAAGGATGTATGGCTCGAGTGCCTCCTTCGTATTGGCACATCAGGTCATTACCTACACGATTCACGCCAATGGCGAAAGCCTGGTTTTCAATGGCACGGGCAGCAAGAAGCGTATCCCATGCCAACTGCCGCTGCACTGGCCAGTTTGCCACACAAATCATAACATCATACATGGCGTCAGCCGTGTTTCTTGCCCATACCGGGAAGCGGAGGTCATAGCAAACGAGCAGCAAGAAGCGGATGCCCCGCCATTCCACAATATTTTTTCCAACACCTGCCACATAACCTTTTGCCTCACCTCCAGGAGCGAAGAGGTGATGCTTGTCTGCATAGTCAACAGTTCCCTCCGGAGTGACAAAGTAGGCACGATTCCTGTTGATTCCACCATCTATCACTGCAAAAGAGCCGCAAAGAGCCGTTTCATACCTACGGGACAGTTCCATGAGCCGTTGCTCCACCTTTGCACTGGTTTGTAATTGCTCTGGCTGTGGCATCGTAACAAAACCCGTCAGGCACATCTCCGGCAAGACAAGCAGCTCCGTATCGGGATGGCTCTGTAGCACAGACTCGACCTTGAGGAAATTTCCCTCAGGGTCGAGCCAGTTAATATCTTGTTGAAATAAAGTAATCTTCATTACTTGACAATAATGCTTTTAAGTAAGCTTGTTCTCTTCTTCAAAAAAGTGCAGATCACGAGTGGGTCACACGATCCTTCAGCTCTGCCAGCTTACCAGAATTCCAGCGGTCAGTTGTTCCTACCAGATAGCCTGTGATTCGCTGCAGCCTGTCCAGATTATGACTGCCGCACTCTGGGCAGACAACCTCATTCTCAATGGCATCCTCATGACCGCAATCCATACAACGGTTACGGTTATGATTTACCGAGCCATAGCCCATATTCAGCTGATCCATCAAATCCACTACCTTGCAGATAGTATCTGGATTGTGAGTTGCATCGCCATCAAGCTCCACATAGAAGATGTGGCCGCCACGGGTCAAGTCATGATATGGAGCCTCAATCTCTGCCTTATGCCGAATCGAACACTTATAATATACCGGCACATGGTTCGAATTAGTATAATAGTCACGATCTGTCACACCAGAGATGATACCAAAACGCTTGCGGTCAATCTTGGTAAATCTGCCAGAGAGTCCCTCTGCAGGAGTAGCAAGGATTGAATAGTTATGCTGGTAACGGTCGCTGAACTCATCAGCCTTACGCTTCATGAAACTAACAATTCGCAGGCCCAGTTTCTGTGCCTCATCGCTCTCGCCATGATGCTTACCGCACAAAGCCTTCAGACACTCTGCCAGACCGATAAATCCGATACCCAGTGTACCCTGATTGATAACCGGAGCAATCGTGTCATTAGGTTTCAGTTTGTCTGCGCCATTCCAGAGGCATGACATTACCAGAGGGAACTGCTTTGCCAAAGCGGTCTTCTGGAACTCATAGCGCTGGTGCAGCTGCTTAGCGGTCAACTCACAGAGCCCATTCAGACGGAGGAGGAATACCTCGATTCGCTTCTCCAGTGAAGGTTCGCTCATGCACTCAATAGCCAAAGCCACGATATTGATGGTCGAGAACGAAAGGTTACCACGGCCGATAGAGGTCTTCTTACCAAAACGGTTCTCAAACACACGGGTACGGCATCCCATGGTAGCTACCTCGTTCATATAACGTTCTGGGTCATCGGCACGCCAATCCTCATGATAGTTATAGGTAGCATCCAGATTGAGGAAGTTAGGGAAGAAACGGCGGGCAGACACCTTACATGCCAGCTGGTAGAGGTCATAGTTAGGATCCTCTGGCAGGTAATTCACGCCACGCTTCTTCTTCCAGATCTGGATTGGGAAGATGGCAGTCGAATGATTACCCACACCCTCATAAGTGGAATGAAGCATCTCACGCATTACGCAACGGCCCTCTGCAGAGGTATCTGTACCATAGTTGACTGATGAGAATACCACCTGATTGCCGCCACGCGAATGGATGGTATTCATATTATGGATGAATGCCTCCATTGCCTGATGCACACGTGACACGGTACGGTTCACTGCCTGCTGCTTGATGCGCTCTATGCCCGTCAGACCTACCAGATCTCTCTTAATATAATCTTTAATAGGAGCATTCAACAACTCCGAGAAGTCCTTCTCCTCGTACTGTTCCAGATTGTGTACCTCCTCCTGATAGGTCAGTCGCACGAATGGAGCGAAGTAGAAGTCAAGGGCAGGGATAGCCTGACCACCATGCATCTCATTCTGGGCTGTCTCAAGGCTGATACAGGCCTGAACGGAGGCGGTCTCAATACGCTTGGCAGGGCGGCTCTCGGCATGAGCAGCCTTCAAGCCATGCTGCAGGATTGTGTTCAGCGGATGCTGCACACAGGTCAGCGACTTGGTTGGATAGTAATCCTTGTCATGGATATGCAGATAGCCCTTCTTCACAGCCTCCTTCACATCCTCATCCAGCAGATAGGCATCCACGAATGGCTTGGTGCTCTCCGAAGCAAACTTCATCATCATGCCGGCAGGTGTATCGGCATTCATGTTTGCGTTCTCACGGGTGATATCATTGTTCTTTGCACCGATGATACTCTCAAAGATCTCACGGGTCTTGGCACGACGTGCCGTAGTGCGGGAGTTACGATAAGAGATGTAGATACGTGCCACCTCCTTGCGTTCAGAGTCCATCAGGGCATCCTCCACACGGTCCTGGATGGCCTCCACGGTCATCAGGGCATCACCTTCCTTCGAGATTCGATCTGCAATAGTGGCTGCAAGGATGGCATCAATGCCCTTCTCACTTGCCTCCATGGCCTTGCGGATTGCATCCTCGATCTTGCTAAAATTAAAATCGACAGTTCGTCCGTCTCGCTTTATAACTTTTTGAATCATGCTATTGTGTATTTATTCAGAATTACTATTTTGGCATTGCAAAACATGGTTTTTGTCCCTGTTTTCGAAATGTGGGTGCAAATTTAGTAAAAACATTTGACCTATGCAAACAGATTTTTTCTATCTTTGCATCGATAAAAATCAATAATGTCCTTTTGAGCCACTCCAAAAGCCCATTATGAGGCCTCTTTGAAGGCGAAATTTTTTTTTGAACATTTTTTAACACATGACCTTTCAACAGCTGGAATATATCGTTGCCGTGGACGAGCATCGCCATTTCGTCAATGCTGCTACAGCCTGTGGTGTGACTCAGTCTACACTCAGTTCCACCATTGCCAAACTGGAGCAGGAGGTTGATGTGGTGATTTTCGACCGTTCCAAGCATCCTATCGAACCCACGGTGCTTGGACAGCGTATTATTAATCAGGCAAAGGTCATCCTGCACAATTCGCAGCAGCTGCGTGAGCTGGTGATTAATGAGAAGACGAGCGATAAGGGCAGAGTTCTTCTCGGCATGATTCCTTCAGTGGCTCCCTACCTCTATCCTAGCATGTCCCGTTTCCTGAAAGATGCCTACCCTAACATTCACACCAATGTGACGGAGGCGTCATCTGATGTGCTGCTGGATAAGATTCAGCGCTCCGAGCTTGACATGGCCATCGTTTCTGGTTCTGACATCAAAGACTCTAACCTGCTGGAGATAGAGCTTTATACTGAACGTTTCATGCTCTACACATCACCTGCATCCCCTTTGTGGCATCGTGAGTGGATCCGTCCTGAAGACATGCTTGGAGGAGACATGTGGTCACTTCGCTCTTTCCATGACCGCTATCCGCAGCTCACTCCTTTCGCCCATCGTGAGGATTTCCATACCTCAACCTTTGATTCCGGAGGTCTCATCACGCTGATTCATCTGGTCAACATCAATGGCGGATACACTATCATTCCAGAACTGATGCGTAAGATACTTACTCCCGAGGAGCAACTCAATCTGAAACCTATCCAAGGACCAAAGTTTTTCCGCACTATCTCTCTGGTGATCCGCCAGGATTATCTGCGTGAACGGATGCTTAACATCGTAGCAGATGCCATCCGTCATTGCATCCCTGCAGAGGTATTCAGCTCCCGTCTTCAAAAGTTCAAGATTACTATTTAAATAAAGAGATACGTTCCCTAGAGTAAATCCAAAACTCAATACCATCCAATATTCCCGGACAAAAAGAAACCAATAATGATAAAGCAGTTTTTCAATGTTATGGGGCGTTACATCCGCCCGTATCGCAAATACTTAGCTGGCTCCATTGTTCTTAATTTTGTCAGCCAGTGGCTCAATGTCTTCTCTTTTACGGCACTCGTGCCGATTCTAAACATTCTGTTTCAGGTGGAGGACGGACAATACACCTATCAGGAGTTTTCGGGTATTGACAAGGACGCTATCATTAACAATGCCTATTACTATGTCCAAGAGCTCATCGTAACTTATGGCCAGCTTTGGGTGTTAGTTATGATGGGTACGCTCCTGATCGTCATGACTGCTCTCAAGACATTTGCCTATTTTGCCTCTTCTGCCGTTATCATTCCCTTCCGTACGGGTGTGGTTCGTGACATCCGCCTTCAGGTGTACGACAAGGTGCTGCATCTCCCCCTCTCTTTCTTCAGTGATGAGCGAAAGGGCGACATCGTAGCCCGTATGTCAAGTGATGCGCAGGTAGTTGAGACGGCGCTCACCTCCTCCGTTGATATGCTCATCAAGAGTCCGATTGCCATTATCGTCTATTTCTTCGTCCTCTTTGCCATGAGCTGGCAGCTAACGCTTGTCGTTTTGATCTCTGTCCCTCTCTTCGGATGGCTGATGGGTTCTGTGACTCGCAAGCTGAAGCGCAAATCCAAGTTCGTGCAGGAGCAATGGGGCGAGATCATGACCGAACTTGATGAGACACTGGGTGGATTACGCGTCATCAAAGCCTTCCTTGCCGAAACTAAGATGATGGCACGCTTCACACGCACCAACAACGTATATCGTGATGCCATGACCGAGGTTGCCACCCGTCAGGCTTCCGCTCACCCTGCCTCTGAATTCATGGGCACTGCCATGATTGTCTTCGTTCTTTGGATTGGCGGTTACTTCATCCTGGAGAATCACGTGATGGATGCTGCTATGTTTATCCTCTATCTTGTGATGCTCTATTCGGTCATCAATCCTCTGAAGGAGTTCTCCAAGGCATTCTATAATGTTCCTCAAGGCTTGGCTTCCATGGATCGTATTGACATGATCCTGAAGGCGGAGAACCATATTCAGGATCCTGCCCAGCCAGCTTCTCTGGAGCGCTTCTCTTCTGAAGTTTCTTTCCGCAATGTCTCTTTCCGTTATCAGAATTCCGAGACACTTGTACTCCGCCACATCAATCTCTCCGTTCCAAAAGGCAAGACCATAGCGCTTGTCGGGCAGTCAGGATCTGGCAAATCTACACTTGTTGACCTCATCCCTCGCTACCATGATGTGACTGAAGGTGAGATCTGCATTGATGGCAAGAATGTCAAGGCCGTCCGCTTGAGCGACCTGCGTGCGCTGATTGGCAACGTCAACCAAGAGGCAATCCTTTTCAATGATACAATCTTCAACAACATCACCTTTGGCGTAGATCACGCCACGATGGACGAGGTGATTGCTGCCGCCAAGATAGCTAATGCGCATGACTTCATTATGGAGACAGAGAAGGGTTATGAGACCATGATCGGTGACCGTGGCGGACGCCTCTCCGGCGGCCAGCGCCAGCGACTCTCCATTGCACGTGCCATCCTGAAGAACCCTCCTATTCTGATTCTGGATGAGGCTACTTCGGCACTTGACACCGAGTCAGAGCGACTGGTTCAGGAGGCCCTTGAACGTCTCATGAAGAGCCGCACCACCATTGCCATTGCCCACCGCCTCAGCACTATCAAGAATGCAGATGAGATATGCGTCATGCATGAAGGCGAGATCGTTGAACGTGGCACACACGAACAGCTCATAGCCCTCAACGGCTACTATAAGAAACTGAATGACATGCAGAGCCTTTAAAGCTTCTGCATGTCTTTTTTATTTCAGGAAAGCAAAGAAGACTGCCAGCAGGATCAAAGCGAACGACACCATGTGGTTCCACTGAATGGGTTCTCCCTTGAATACGGTGGCTACTATCAGTGTGAAGATGATGAGCGAAATTGCCTCCTGAATGATCTTGAGCTGCATGAGCGAGAATGGGCCGCCGTTGATCTGTGAACCTACACGGTTGGCAGGTATCATGAATGAGTATTCAAACAGGGCAAGGCCCCAGCTCAGAAGAATCACCAGATATAGCGGCCAGTCCTTCATCTGCGGATGAAGCTGCTGCAGTTTGAGGTTACCATACCAGGCAAATGTCATGAAAACATTGCTGATACAAAGCAACCCGATTGTGCCTAATGCGCGTCCTAACATATTGATAGTTTTTATAATTTGGGGTTGCAAAGATACAAAAAAAGGGAGAGACGCGCAAATAATAGATATAAAAAATCTTCCTCAGAAAACATTTTGCCACAATTATTTGGCAAAGTTATGAAGATTCATTATCTTTGCCCCCTATTATTAACAATGTATTATTGACTCTCCATGTTAACGAGCAGTGCACTTTACCTTGCCTCTGTAGCAGCCACACTTCTCCAGACGGATATTGTGACTCAATCCGCAGAGCTGCCTTCTCTCTGTATGAAACCCTCTACCGGTGAATGGGTTATTGTCAATCCGATAAATCCTTCCGGTTCAGCTTTAGGATATGGTATTCTCCCCGCCGAAATACTGAATGATGCATCCTTGTCTGATGCTGACCGCATGCCACAGCTGCCAGACAATCTCGTCAGCTGGCTGAAGTATGTAGATGATGCCAAAGAATATATTGCCAGACACCCCGAAGCGGCAGTAAGCAAGGAGGAGCGCTTGGCTCTGGCTCCAGCAACGGAAGTCGCTCCTATCATGCCCACTATTGCCTGGGATCAGGGCGATCCCTTTAATAAGTTTGTCCCTGCCGGTTGCCCTACAGGATGCGTTGCCACTGCACTCAGCCAGATTATGTATTTTTACCGCTACCCAGAGAAGGGTTCTGGCTATCACAGTTACACATGGCAAGGCCGCACGCATGAAGTCAACTTTGAGGAGGAGTTCTATGACTGGGACTTGATGTTTGATCAATACCTCTACAGAGAGCATACCGAAGAGCAGAAAGATGCGGTGGCAAAGCTCTGCTACCATGTAGGCGTTGCCATGGATATGATGTATGCTCCCGGAGGCAGTGGAGCGTATGACATGCGTGTCAATGAGAGCATGCGCGACTACTTCGGATACAACCCTTACGGCACAGTTTTGAGCCGTTCTGCTTTCGGCATGGCCAATTGGACCCGTATCCTCAACCGCGAACTTTCATTAGGTCATCCTATATATATGAGCGGATCTTCCAATGAGGGCGGTCATGCATTTGTCCTTGATGGTGTCAATACTGATGGTTATTATCATGTCAACTGGGGATGGGGTGGCGCGTACAACGGATGGTTCGACATCTCTATCATGCGCCCTGCTGGCGTCGGCACAGGTGCCTCCCCTTCTGATGACGGTTTTGCATGGAATCAGGCCATTTATGCCGGATTCACGCCAGAGGTTCCTGCTGACAGCATTTACTACACTACCTTGCAGGATTATTATGTCTCTGCCATTATTGAGAATGATACCTTGTACTCTGATCTCTGGCTTCTGAACACTTCTGCTTCATCCCAGAAGGGCACTATTTACTTCGACCTGATGCAGGAAGACGTATTGATTGACAGATACCAGATTGCCGAGGACAACAGCTACCGTTACTGGAGCGAAAAAGGAATTTCTGTAGCTTATCCGCTGCCAGAGAATCTGCCTGACGGAGATTATCAGGTACATTTCCGCTTCTGCAACCGAGACGGTCTTTGGAGTACGATTCTGGGATACCGCCCAGCGCCAGATTATATCCAGATCAATGTTCAGGATGGCATCTCTTCTGCATCAGTTGAGAATATGGATGTCAAGATGACCGCTACAGCTTGGGATTTTGAACCACTCTATGCCGGACAGGAGCACAAGGTTTCCGCTCTGATACGTAATGATGGGCAGGAAGCCGTTGCTGGCTTATGGTATCTTCATCTCACTTACGAGGACGGAACCATCCAGGACGTTGAAGCTGCACAGATCGTAACTATCTCACCACAAGAGACCCAATGGATCGAATTCATGCCTACGTTCGAGGCTCGTGGTGAATGCCTGGCTCAAATAGGATTGTTCAGACAGAGTGAAGATGACTACAAAGTCTGGGAAGTTCAAGCTTCAGATACACTCTTGCAGATTCTGGATGACGGCACTTTCGGCGCTGATCTCTCGCTCTCTGCTGCCACCTACCTCCATAGTGGTGACTGCGAAGTAAATGGTACTATTACCATTGCCGCACCATTGCAGAATCTGGCAGAAGCCTATTCCGGAGAGCTGGAGCTGAAGATTTTTACTGATAAGAATCTCTCGACCGAACTGATGTCCTGCAGCATGCCATACGAAATTGGGGAACAAGAGAGCGACACTGCACTTTTGACCATCACCCTCACCAAAGCTAAAGCAAAACGCAGCTATTATGCAGCGGTATTTGCACGTCGTGGCAATAAATTTGTGCTTCTGCCTGGCGACAATAAATTAAAACTAATTGTTAAGGAGGAAGGTCATGCAGCCGGCATTGAGCAGATACAGGATGATGCTGACGAGGTTCATTCCATCCGTCGCGACCTCTTTGGCCGTCCGGTAAAGAGTGCTGGCCAACAAGGTTTTGAAATTAAAGAGAATCGTATTATTTTGATCAGATAAAAAACATCGATGAATCCATTCCGTATCACCGTAAAGATAGGTTCGAACGTCCTGACACGCAAAGACGGCACACTCGATGTCACCCGCATGTCGGCACTTGTCGATCAGGTGGCTCAACTACATCGTCAAGGAGTGCAGATTGTACTCGTTTCCTCTGGCGCTGTTGCAAGCGGCCGCAGCGAACTCAAAGGGAAGGTAGCAACAGATAAACTTGACACCGTTGACCAGCGTCAGCTCTTCTCCGCTGTAGGTCAGGCAAAGCTCATCAATAAGTACTACGAATTATTCCGTGACCATGGTATCTCCTGTGGTCAGGTTCTTACCACTAAGGAGTCTTTCGGCTCTCGCGGACATTATCTCAACCAGAAGAACTGTATGGAGGTCATGCTGGGCGAGGGCGTTATTCCTATTGTCAATGAGAATGACACCATTTCCGTTACCGAATTGATGTTTACTGATAATGATGAACTCTCTGGCCTTATCGCCACCATGATGAATGCCAATCTGCTCATCCTCTTGTCGAACATCGACGGCATCTACACGGGCAATCCTTCTGACCCACAGTCACGCCTCATCCCTATCATCAGCGACGATGCTGACATCTCGCAGTATATCCAGACCAACAAGTCCTCCTTCGGCCGCGGTGGCATGGTCACCAAGCACCGCATTGCCCGCAAGGTGGCAGCAGAGGGCATTGAGGTAATTATCTCTAATGGCAAACGGGACAATATCCTGCTCGAGCTGGTTCACATCAATCCGGAGACAGGCAGTAATGAGATTGATCCCACCTGCCGTTGTACTCGCTTCAAGGCGGATACACACGAGACCTCGAACATCAAGAAGTGGATTGCCCATTCCGAGGATTTCTCCAAGGGAACTATTTTCCTAAATGAAGGTGCCGTACAAGCGCTCTTGGGTCAGAAGGCAGCCTCTATTTTGCCTGTTGGCGTCACTCGCATCGAAGGTTCGTTCGAAGAGGATGACATCGTACGCATTGTCAGCGAAACCGACGGTTTGCGCCTGGGCGTAGGTAAAGTGAACTATGGCTCACAAGAGGCGCAGCGTCTCATAGGACAGAAGGGTCAGAAAGCACTCATCCACTACGACTATATGTGGCTCGAGTGATTCCTGCTTCAATCTACCAGACATATTTTTGTGATAAAAACGGCTAAACAGGAAAAACTGTTCAGCCGTTTTTGTTACACGAATGATCTCCCCTTGTACAAAAAAAATCTGGATCTCCATTAGGAAATCCAGATAAATTATTTTTTATCTCCCTCCTTTTGGAGAGAGAACTAAGAATCATAGATTACTCAGCAGCCTCAGCTACAACGTTAACCTCGATCTCAGCGCTAACCTCGCGGTGGAGCTTAGCAACAGCAACGTACTGGCCAAGAGCCTTGATGGTCTCAAGTACGATCTGCTTCTTCTCAACGTTAACACCCTTAGCTGCGAGAGCCTCAGCAACGTTAGCGTTAGTAACTGAGCCATATACCTTACCCTCCTCAGAAGCCTTAACAGTGAACTCAAGAGCACCAACAGCCTTCACTGCCTCAGCAAGAGCCTCAGCGTCAGCCTTGATCTTAGCCATCTTCTGAGCCTGCTGCTTCTGCTTCTCAGCGAGCTGCTTCAGAGCTGACTCGGTAGCCATAACAGCCTTCTTCTGTGGGATAAGATAGTTGCGGCCGTAACCGTTCTTAACCTCTACTACATCGTCCTTATAACCAAGGTTCTGGACGTCTTCAATCAGAATGATCTTCATAATTAGTCTAAAAATTTAACTTGGTTAATAATTACTTCATCATATCGCAAACGTATGGAAGGAGAGCGATCTGGCGAGCACGCTTAACAGCGGTAGCGATGCGACGCTGGAACTTCAATGAAGTACCGGTGATGCGACGTGGGAGGATCTTGCCCTGCTCGTTCAAGAACTTCTTGAGGAACTCAGGATCCTTGTAGTCGATATACTTGATGCCACTCTTCTTGAAACGGCAATACTTCTTCTTCTTAACGTCAACTGACACTGGGGTCAGGTAGCGGATTTCTGATACTTCT
>JAZLJN010000129.1:0-21438 GCA_045617885.1 Bacteroidales bacterium
GGTGGTCGTCACACTCCATTCCACAACCACTATCGTCCTCAGTTCTACCTCCGTACCATGGACGTAACTGGCGAGATCATGCTCCCAGAAGGCGTTGAGATGGTAATGCCTGGTGACCACGTAACTATCGACGTTACTTTGATTACCCCAGTTGCTATGTCACAGGGTCTTCAGTTCGCTATCCGTGAGGGTGGTCGTACTGTAGGTTCTGGTCAGATCACTGAGATTCTCTAATCTTAACTGATTAGTATTACTAATTACGAATTACTGATTGCGGTACTCCGTGTAGTTCGTAATTCGTAATTAGTAATTGATTTACGGGTGTAGCTCAGTCGGTAGAGCACTGGTCTCCAAAACCAGGTGTCGAGAGTTCGAACCTTTCCACCCGTGCTAATAAAAACAACAACAATGAAGAAATTCTTTCAAAAATTAAGTAATAGCATCAAAGAATCTTATTCAGAACTGGTCAATAAGGTTTCTTGGCCTAGCCGCACAGAGGTTATGAATAGCTCGGTAGTCGTTTTATCAGCTTCCGTGATTATCGCTCTTGTTATTCTCGTTATGGATGTGGCTTTCGGCAATGTACTGATGCCTCTTATCTATACGGGTTCTGTTAATTTCTAATCGTTATTAGGATATAACTAATATAAATAATTACGATTATGGCAGCAGAGTTCAGATGGTATTGCCTTCGTGCGATTAGCGGTAAGGAGTTGAAGGTAAAAGAGCTTCTTGACATCGAGATCAAGAATGGCGGCTTCAACGGTAACCTTGAATCGGTAATCGTTCCTACAGAGAAGGTTGTTTCTCAGAAGGGTGACAAGAAGGAGGTAAAGGAGAAGGTTCTCTTCTCAGGATATGTTTTTGTTCGTTGCAGACTTATTGGTGAGGTTCAGGCACAGTTGGCAAATACAACTAATGTGGTAAACTTCCTTATGGGTCGTGTAACCAAAAAGCCAGAACCACTACCTGATGACCAGATTGACTTGATGCTCGGCAATGTAGATGAGAGAATTGATGCCGCTGAACCAACTGAGGTTACTTATTTGGTAGGCGAAACAATCAAGGTCAACGATGGTCCTTTCAAGGATTTTGATGGACTTATCGAAGAAGTATCAAACGAAAAGAAGAAACTTAAGGTTAGCGTCAAGATCTTCGGTCGCAAGACTCCTCTTGAGCTCAACTTTGACCAAGTGACTAAGGAAGCCTGATTCAGAAGGGAGTTTGTACTGGTTCCAGAGGTAGATGAGCCTACCGCTGCGTGAGCAGCTTGTTACGCTGGAGGAGAAGCATTCCTGTTTGACTGACTCAGACATATATTAACCGCTGATGTAGCGCGAGGGCTTTATTTAGTCCGGATGGAACGCAGTCAGCACAATACAATTTTTCCACAATGGCAAAAGAAATTGGTGGACAGATTAAGCTGCAGATTAAGGGTGGTGCTGCAAATCCTGCACCTCCAGTAGGCCCAGCCCTTGGTTCTAAGGGTATCAACATTATGGCCTTCTGCAAGGAGTTCAATGCTCGTACTCAGGACAAGGCAGGTAAGGTGCTTCCAGTAGTGATCACCTATTACACTGACAAGTCTTATGATTTCGTTATTAAGACTCCTCCTGCTGCTGTTCAGCGCCTCGAGGCCGCTAAGATTAAGAGCGGTTCTGCTGAGCCTAACCGTAAGAAGGTTGGTTCTGTAACTTGGGATCAGGTCAAGGCAATTGCTGAGGACAAGCTCCCAGATCTCAACTGCTTCACTGTAGCATCTGCAATGTCTGTTGTAGCTGGTACTGCTCGTAGCATGGGTATCACTGTAACCGGCGAGAAGCCAGAATTATAATCCTTAAAACTTCAAACTAACAATGGCAAAACTTACTAAGAATCAGAAGGCCGCCGCTGCTAAGATTGAAGCAGGTAAGGCTTATACTTTGGCTGAGGCTTCAGCTCTCGTAAAGGAAATCACTTATACTAAGTTTGACGCCTCTGTCGATATCGACATCCGTCTCGGTGTTGATCCTCGTAAGGCAAATCAGATGGTACGTGGTACCGTTTCTCTCCCTAATGGCACTGGTAAGCAGGTTCGCGTACTTGCTCTCTGTACTTCAGATCAGGAGGCAGCTGCTCTTGCTGCAGGTGCTGATTATGCTGGTCTTGATGAGTATCTCCAGAAGATCAAGGAGGGTTGGACTGACATCGACGTAATTATTACTCAGCCTTCTTGCATGGGTAAGCTCGGTCCTCTCGGTCGTGTACTTGGTCCTCGTGGTTTGATGCCAAACCCAAAGTCTGGCACCGTTACCATGGATGTAGCTAAGGCTGTTAAGGAGGTTAAGCAGGGTAAGATTGACTTCAAGGTAGATAAGGGTGGTATCGTACACACTTCTATCGGTAAGGTAAGCTTCACCCCTGAAGCTATCCAGCAGAATGCAAAGGAGTTTATTCAGACTATCATTAAGCTGAAGCCAGCTACTGCAAAGGGTACTTATATTAAGAGCATTTTCCTTTCAAGCACCATGAGTGCCGGCATTAAGATCGACACTAAGGCTGTAGTTGATTAATATTTTTTTAAGGCGCCCACAGCGCTATAACATTTAATCTTATGTAGCGCCAACGCGCCGCCCAAAAAAATTGAATTATGAAGAAAGAAGATAAAGTCCTTAATATTGAGAAGCTCGAAGGCCTTGTTTCTGAATATGCTCATTTCTATGTAACCAATATCGAGGGTCTCAATGCAGAGAAGACCAGCGCTCTTCGTCGCGAGTGCTTCAAGCAGGAGGTTAAGCTCGTTATGGTTAAGAATAAGCTCTTCCTGAAGGCTCTTCAGAACAAGGGCGTTGATGTAACCTCTATTGCTAGCGCATTCAAGGGTACTTCAGCTATCATGTTCTCAAATACTGGCAATGTTCCTGCTAAGTTGATTCAGTCTCTCAATAAGAAGGAAGAGGTAGTAGCACTCAAGGGTGCTTATGTTGAGGAGTGCTGCTATGGCGAAGGTACTCTCGAAACCCTCGTTGCTATCAAGAGCAAGAACGAGCTCATTGCCGACGTTATCGCTCTTCTGCAGTCTCCTGCAAAGAACGTTATCTCTGCCCTGCAGAGCGGCGCAAACACCATTCATGGTGTACTCAAGACCCTGGGCGAGCGTCCAGAATAATCGGATATTGGCAAGTCGTCCGAAAAGCAATCTGAAATACAGATTAAGATATTCCAAAAATTTGGCTTCCACAATTTGATATATAATTAATAATAAATAATATTTAAAAAATTACAATTATGGCAGATTTGAAAGTTCTCGCAGAGGAGTTGGTTAACCTCACCGTTAAGGAAGTAAACGAACTCGCACAGATTTTGAAGGATGAGTATGGTATTGAGCCAGCTGCTGCAGCTGTAGCTGTTGCTGCTGCTCCAGCAGGTGAGGCTGCTGCTGTTGAGGAGAAGACCGACTTCGACGTAGTTCTTAAGGAGGCTGGTGCTAACAAGCTCCAGGTTGTTAAGGCTGTTAAGGAGGTTTGCGGTCTTGGTCTTAAGGAGGCTAAGGAGCTCGTTGATGGCGCTCCTAGCACCGTTAAGGAGAAGCTCTCTAAGGCAGAGGCTGAGGCTCTCAAGAAGTCACTTGAGGAGGCTGGTGCTGTTGTTGAGCTCAAGTAATACTTACTTAATCTCACGTATAGGTTTAGGTTCCACTCTATCTTGGGGACCTAAACCCTTTTTATGTTTTTATCCACAACGGATTTCAACAAAGTTTTCTTTTTCCTGTAGATCGACCGGCTTCTACCGAGTTCTCAGGTTAGTCAGTTCAGATTGCTGGCTGTAAAAAAGTTGAAAAAGGGCACGTTTCGCGTCCTTTTTTGCCGTGTCTATAGGGGTACTTATTTTAAAAATAGTTTTCTCTATTGCAATCTACGGCTTTCATTTTAAACGGAAAAAACTCTTTTTCTTTCATTCGGCAATCATTTGCCGACTAAAGTCACCAAAATATGGCTAAAACTTTATCTGGAACAAGAAAACCTAGAGTAAATTTCTCTTCGACGAAGGCTCCTCTTGCCTATCCAGACTTCTTGGACATTCAGCTTAAGTCTTTTCATGACTTCCTGCAGCTGGATACTCCTCCAGAGGATCGTAGGAACGAAGGCCTCTACAAGGTCTTTGCAGAGAATTTCCCTATCGCCGATACTCGTAATAACTATGTTCTTGAGTTCCTCGACTATTTTGTCGATCCTCCACGTTATACGATTGAAGAGTGTCTGCTCCGCGGTTTGACTTACAATGTGCCTCTTAAGGCTAAGTTAAAACTCTACTGCACCGATCCTGATCATGAGGATTTCTCTACAAAGGTGATGGATGTCTATCTGGGTCAGATTCCTTACATGACTCCTCAAGGTACGTTCGTCATTAATGGTGCTGAGCGCGTAGTTGTAAGTCAGTTGCACCGTTCTCCTGGTGTTTTCTTTGGCCAGAGCCTGCACTCAAACGGAACTAAGCTTTATTCTGCCCGTATCATTCCATTCAAGGGTTCATGGATCGAGTTTGCTACTGACATCAACAATGTCATGTATGCATACATCGACCGTAAGAAGAAGTTGCCAGTAACAACTTTGCTTCGTGCTATCGGTTACGAAAGCGATAAGGACATTCTTCAGATCTTTAACCTTGCTGAAACTGTAGAGGTTAATGAAGAGAATATGAAGGCCTCAATTGGACGTAAGCTCGCTGCACGAGTTTTGAAGTCTTGGGTTGAGGATTTCGTAGATGAAGATACTGGAGAAGTTGTAACTATTGAGCGAAATGAGGTTCTCGTTGATCGTGACGTTGTACTCGATGACGATAAGGCTCAGCTTATTCTCAACAGTGGGGCAGAGACCGTACTCCTTCAGCGTATTGATGCCAAGATGGATGACTTTGCTATCATCTACAATACTTTGCAGAAGGATCCATCTAACTCTGAAAAGGAGGCTGTAATCTATATCTATCGCCAGCTCCGCAATGCAGAGCCTGCTGATGATACCAGTGCACGAGAAGTAATTCAGAACCTTTTCTTCAGCGACAAGCGTTATGACTTGGGCGAGGTAGGTCGTTATCGTATCAACAAGAAGTTCAATCTTCAGACACCAATTGAGACTCGCGTCCTGACAAAGGAGGATATGACCGAAATCATCAAGTACCTTATCGAATTGACAAATTCTAAGGCTGACGTTGATGATATTGACCACTTGTCAAATCGTCGTGTCCGTACAGTAGGCGAGCAGCTCTACAACCAGTTCGGTATTGGTCTTGCTCGTATGAGCCGTACCATCCGTGAACGTATGAACGTACGTGACAATGAGGATTTCAGTCCAGTGGATTTGATTAATGCCAAGACAATCTCAAGTGTCATTAATTCATATTTCGGAACCAATGCGCTGAGCCAGTTCATGGATCAGACCAACCCACTGGCAGAGATTACCCACAAGCGTCGTATGTCTGCCCTTGGTCCTGGTGGTCTTTCTCGTGAGCGTGCAGGCTTTGTGGTTCGAGACGTTCACTATACCCACTATGGTCGTCTTTGTCCTATTGAGTCTCCTGAAGGTCCAAACATCGGTTTGATTTCTTCAATGTGTGTATATGCCAAGATTAATGACCTTGGCTTCATTGAGACTCCATATCGTCATGTCAATAATGGCGTAGTAGATCTGAGCGACGAGGGTATCGAATGGATGTCTGCAGAAACTGAGGAGGGCAAGCTGATTGCCGAATCAACAGCTCCAATCAGCAAGACTGGCAAGTTCCTGGAGAAGGCAGTAATCGTTCGTGAAGGCGCAGACTTCCCTAAGGTTTCTCCTGAAGAGGTAAATCTCGTGGACGTAGCTCCTAACCAGATCGCTTCTATTGCTGCAGCCCTGATTCCTTTCCTTGAGCATGATGATGCCCACCGTGCACTCATGGGATCGAACATGATGCGTCAGGCTGTGCCTTTGATGACATGTGAGGCTCCAATTGTAGGTACCGGTATTGAGGAACAGCTGATTCGTGACAGCCGTACCCAGATCATTGCAGAGGGCGATGGCGTTGTTGAGTTCGTTGATGCTACCGTAATCCGCGTACGCTATACACGTACAGAAGAAGAGGAGTTCTGCGCATTCGAGGAACCAGTTAAGGAATACTTCCTGCCAAAGTGGCGTAAGACTAACCAGTCAACAACGTATGACCTGCAGCCTGCTTGCAAGAAGGGTCAGAAGGTAAAAGCTGGCGATATCCTTACCAAGGGTTATTCTACCGAGCGTGGCGAGCTTGCTATCGGTAAGAACCTCAAGGTTGCTTATATGCCTTGGAAGGGTTATAACTACGAGGATGCTATCGTATTGTCAGAGCGTATCGTTCGTGAGGATATTCTTACTTCAGTACATGTTGACGAATATACCCTTGAGGTACGTGAGACAAAGCGAGGTATGGAGGAACTTACTGCAGATATTCCAAATGTCAGTGAGGATGCAACAAAGGATCTTGACGAACGTGGTATTGTTCGCGTTGGTGCAATGATCGTTCCTGGTGATATCATGATTGGTAAGATTACTCCTAAGGGTGAGTCTGATCCAACGCCAGAAGAGAAGCTGCTTCGCGCAATCTTCGGTGATAAGGCTGGTGATGTGAAGGATGCTTCACTCAAGGCAAATCCATCACTCCATGGTGTCGTAATTGACACTGCACTTTATAGCCGTGCCGTAAAGGATCGTAGCCAGAAGAAGGCAGAGAAGGCTAAGATGCCATTGCTTGAGGAGGAATATCAGACTATTCAGGATGCTCTTCTTAAGAAACTTGTCGAGAAGCTTCTTATCCTCACCGAGGGTAAGGCAAGCCAAGGCGTAAAGGACTTCATGGGTATTGATATCATCAGCAAGGGTCAGCCATTTACTGCTGCTGCACTCACTCAGATTGACTACCGTTCTGTCATGCTGCAGAAGTGGACAGAGGATGATCATACCAATGAATTGATCAAGTCAACCATTATGAATTATCTGCGCAAGAGCAAGGAGGTTAATGCCAAGTTGCAGCGTAAGAAGTTCGATATCTCAATCGGTGATGAATTGCCATCAGGCATCATTAAGCTGGCTAAGGTATATATCGCTAAGAAGCGTAAGATTGGCGTAGGTGATAAGATGGCAGGTTGTCACGGTAACAAGGGTATCGTATCAAAGGTTGTTCGAGATGAGGATATGCCATTCACCGCAGACGGTCGTCCAGTGGATATCGTATTGAACCCACTTGGCGTGCCTTCTCGTATGAACCTGGGTCAGATCTTTGAGGCTGTTCTTGGTTGGGCAGGTCATGAGTTGGATGAGCATTTCGCAACTCCAATCTTCGACGGTGCTTCACTTGATGAGCTCAATGCCTGGACTGATAAGGCAGGTCTGCCACGATATGGTAAGACTCAGCTTTACGATGGTGGTACTGGTGAACCATTTGACCAGATGGCAACCGTAGGTGTGACTTACATGCTGAAACTCGGTCACATGGTTGAGGACAAGATGCATGCTCGTTCTATCGGTCCATACTCTCTTATTACTCAGCAGCCTCTCGGTGGTAAGGCCCAGTTCGGTGGTCAGCGTTTCGGTGAGATGGAAGTTTGGGCGCTCGAGGCATTCGGCGCAGCTCATGTACTTCAGGAGGTTCTTACCGTCAAGTCTGATGACGTTACAGGCCGTAGCAAGACCTACGAGGCAATCGTCAAGGGTGATAATATGCCAACTCCAGGCTTGCCAGAGTCTCTTAATGTGCTCCTTCACGAGCTCAAGGGTCTCGGCTTAAGCATTAAGATGGAGGCGTAAAAGTTAAGAGTTAAAAGTTAAAAGTTAAGGGTGCGTCTGACTCATTATTTAAATAGGAGGCACTTTTAGCTTTGACTTGAAACTACAAGAACTTTTAACTATTAACTATTAACTATTAACTTTTCAAAACATGGCATTTAGAAAAGACAATAATAACAAGAAGACTTCCTTCACGAAGATCAGCATTGGATTGGCTTCTCCAGAGGAGATTCTTGATAATTCATATGGTGAGGTCCTCAAGCCTGAGACAATCAACTACCGTACCTATAAGCCAGAACGTGACGGCTTGTTCTGCGAGCGCATCTTTGGTCCAGTAAAGGACTTTGAATGCCACTGCGGTAAGTACAAGCGTATCCGTTACAAAGGATGTGTCTGTGAGCGTTGTGGTGTAGAGGTAACAGAGAAGAAGGTACGCCGTGAGCGTTGTGGCCATATTAATCTTGTGGTTCCTGTAGCTCATATCTGGTATTTCCGTTCGCTTCCTAATAAGATTGGGTACCTCTTGGGTATGCCAACCAAGAAGCTCGATTCAGTTATCTACTACGAGCGTTACGTAGTAATGCAGCCTGGTCCGCTTGAGAAGAGTGAGGGCTTGCAGAAACTTGATACACTCTCTGAGGATGAGTACATGGAGGCTTTGGCAAAGGCTGGTGCCAAGAACCAGAATCTTCCAGATGATGATCCAAACAAGTTCATCGCGAAGATGGGTGCTGAGGCTATCCTTGAGCTTCTCCAGCAGGTAGATCTTGATACTCTCTCTTATGAGTTGCGTGACCGTGCAAGCCAGGAGGGTTCTGTGCAGCGCAAGAATGAGGCTTTGAAGCGTCTTCAGGTAGTTGAGCAGTTCCGTGCCAGCAAGGATCGCAACAAACCAGAGTGGATGATCATGAAGATTCTGCCTGTTGTTCCACCAGAGCTTCGTCCACTTGTACCACTTGATGGCGGCCGTTTTGCTACCTCTGATGTCAATGACCTTTATCGTCGCGTCATCATTCGTAACAACCGTCTGAAGAGACTGATTGAGATTAAGGCTCCTGAGGTTATTCTCCGCAACGAGAAGCGTATGCTCCAGGAGGCAGTTGATTCTCTCTTTGACAACTCTCGTAAGTCAAGTGCTGTCAAGTCTGAGTCAAATCGTCCATTGAAGTCTTTGAGCGATTCGCTCAAGGGTAAGCAGGGTCGTTTCCGTCAGAACCTCCTCGGTAAGCGTGTTGACTATTCTGCACGTTCGGTAATCGTCGTTGGTCCTGAGTTGAAGATGAATGAGTGCGGTCTGCCAAAGCTTATGGCTGCCGAATTGTATAAGCCATTCATTATCCGTAAGCTTATCGAGCGCGGTATCGTTAAGACTGTTAAGTCGGCTAAGAAGATCGTTGACAAGCGTGAGCCAGTAGTATTTGACATTCTTGAGCTCGTCATGAAGGGACATCCAGTGCTTCTCAACCGTGCTCCTACACTTCACCGACTCGGTATTCAGGCATTCCAGCCTCGCATGATTGAGGGCAAGGCAATTCAGCTGCATCCACTTGCATGTACCGCATTCAACGCTGACTTCGACGGTGACCAGATGGCTGTCCATCTGCCACTTGGCAATGCCGCTATTCTTGAGGCCCAGATTTTGATGCTTGGTTCGCATAACATTCTGAACCCTGCCAATGGTGCACCTATCACCGTGCCATCTCAGGATATGGTTCTTGGTCTGTATTACATTACCAAGATCCGTGAGAATGACAAGGGCGAGGGTCTGACATTCTACGGTCCAGAGGAGGCAATGATTGCCATGAATGAGGGTCGTTGTTCAATGCAGGCAAAGATCAACTGTCTGGTTGATGATATCGACGTAGAGAATGGTCGCAAGCATGTTAAGCGTATGGTTGAGACCTCTTGCGGTCGTTTGATCTTCAACGAGAAGGTTCCTGCCAAGGTAGGTTTTGTCAATAAGGTAATCACCAAGAAGTCTCTCCGTGGCGTCATTACTGACGTTATCAAGTACTGTGGTATCCCACGTACCGCTGACTTCCTTGATGACGTAAAGAACCTCGGATACTATCAGGCATTCCGTGCTGGTCTCTCATTCAACCTTGGTGACGTGCTCGTACCAGAGGAAAAGCCAGAGATCATCGACAATGCACTTGCTGAGGTAGATGGCATTATGAACGACTATGCTGAAGGTTGGATTACCAATACCGAGCGTTATAATAAGGTTATCGACGTTTGGTCTGCTACCAATACCAAGCTGACCAAGGTGCTGATGGACAAGTTCACCAATGCAGAGCGTGGTTTCAACGCAATCTACATGATGATGGACTCTGGCGCCCGTGGTTCTAAGGATCAGATTGCACAGCTCTCTGGTATGCGTGGTTTGATGGCTAAGCCTCAGAAGGCCGGTGCTGAGGGCGCTCAGATTATTGAGAACCCAATTATCGCAAACTTTAAGGAGGGTATGTCGGCACTTGAGTACTTTATCTCTACTCACGGTGCTCGTAAGGGTCTTGCTGATACCGCTTTGAAGACTGCCGATGCCGGTTATCTTACTCGTCGTCTTGTTGACGTAGCTCATGACGTTATCATCCGTGAGGAGGATTGTGGCACTCTCCGTGGCCTTGTCTGCACAGAGCTCAAGAACAATGATGAGGTGATTGCTACTCTCAAGGAGCGTATCCTGGGTCGTGTTAGCGTTCATGACATCATTCATCCTCTTACTGGCGAACTTATCATCGCCGCTGGCGAGGAGATTACCGAGCGTATCGCTGACCAGATTGAGGAAAGCCCAATTGAGGCAGTCGAGATCCGTTCCGTTCTTACCTGTGAGTCTAAGCATGGCGTCTGCGCCAAGTGCTATGGCCGTAACCTCTCTACCAACCGTATGGTTCAGAAGGGTGAGGCTGTCGGTGTCATCGCAGCTCAGTCAATCGGTGAGCCTGGAACTCAGCTTACCCTCCGTACCTTCCACGCCGGTGGTATTGCATCGAACGCCGTTGCTGTCAACAGCTTGAAGGCAGGTTATGATGGTAACCTCGTGATTGAGGAGCTCCGTACTATTGATGCACCACAGGAAAATGGTTCTGTCGTGAAGGTTGTCGTTAGCCGTATGACCGAAATGCGTATCGAGGATCCAAACACCGGTATGGTACTCCAACAGGCAAGCATCGGTTACGGTTCTAAGCTTTTCGCTGAGACTGGCACACAGATCAAGAAGGGTGACGTCATTGCTGAATGGGACCCATTCAATGCCGTAATCGTCTGCGAGCAGGCTGGTAAGGTTGCCTACAGAGATGTTGTCGAAGGCAATACTTATAAGGTTGAGATGGATGATGCTACTGGTCTTGAGGATAAGATTGTCATCGAATCTAAGGATCGTACCGTAGCTCCTGTTATCGACATTGTTTCAGCAGAGGGTGACGTACTCGCAAGCTACACCTTGCCATTGGGTGCTCACATTATGCTTGATGATGAAGAGGAGGTTCAGCCAGGTGCAATCGTAGTAAAGATCAACCGTACTTCAAGCAAGGCTGGTGATATTACCGGTGGTCTTCCACGTGTAACAGAACTTTTCGAGGCTCGTAACCCATCTAATCCTGCAGTTGTAGCAGAGATCGATGGCGAAGTTACATTCGGTAAGATCCGTCGTGGTAACCGTGAGCTCGTCGTAACTGGCAAGTATGGTGATGTGCGCAAGTATCTCATCCCACTGAACCGTCAGGTACTCGTTCAGGAGCATGATTACGTACGTGCAGGCAATCCATTGTCAGACGGTGCTGTTACTCCTGGTGATATCCTTCGTATCCTTGGTCCAACAGCCGTTCAGGAATACATCGTAAATCAGGTTCAGGACGTTTACCGTCTGCAGGGCGTAGCTATCAATGATAAGCACTTTGAGGTTATCGTTCGTCAGATGATGCGTAAGGTTCTTGTCCAGTCAGCAGGTGATACTAACTTCCTAGAGAATCAGGTGGTTGACAAGCTCGAATTTGCAGCTGAGAATGATCGCATCTGGGGCATGAAGGTGGTAACCAAGGCTGGTGATTCACAGGAACTCAAGCCTGGTATGATTGTCAGCCCACGTCGTCTCCGCGATGAGAACTCTATGCTGAAGCGCCGTGAGAAGAAGACTGTTGATGCTCGTGATGCACAGCCAGCTACTTGTGAGCAGATGCTTCAGGGTATTACCCGTGCAGCCCTCGGCACACAGAGCTTCATGTCTGCTGCATCATTCCAGGAGACCACCAAGGTTCTCAACGAGGCTGCTATCCTTGGCAAGGTAGATCATCTGGAGGGTATGAAGGAGAACGTAATCTGCGGTCACCTCATTCCTGCTGGTACCGGTCAGCGCGACTTCGACAATCTTGTTGTTGGTAGCCGTGATGATTTCAACCGCGTATTCAACGCTCCACGCAAGTCTCTTGAGTTCTAATTAATCTCAAGGCAAACATAAAGGAGCTGAGTCAACATTTGAATCTCAGCTCCTGATATCAAATATCAAGTATCATCAAGTCCGTCTGCTTCTGTTTCGGACGGGTTGTGATACTTGATATTTTTTGTTTATTGACAGTTATGCATGGTGCAAATTAATAATCTCAAAAACGATATGCTGAACGATCTTATCAATCTCTTATTTCCCCGTTATTGTCCAATATGCGGTCGCAGGCTCTTGCCTTCAGAAGATTGTGTCTGTGTAGATTGTCTCTTGCATCTTCCTCGTGTTCATGCCGAGTTCCCGGGTAATCAAGCGGAGAAGCGATTGTTTGGTATGTTTCCGTTTGAGCATGGCACCTCATTCTGTTATTATGTGCCCAATACGAAGGCTTCTGCTATAGTCCGGAAAGCAAAATATCACTCCATGCCATGGCTGAATAGCCAGTTCACGCAGATATTTGTCCGCGAGTTGCATCAGGCCAATTCCTTGTGGCCATACGACATTGACTGCATTATACCTATTCCAATCCATTGGCGCCGACGCCTTACCCGAGGGTATAACCAAAGCGTCGCCATCTGTGAGACGCTGTCCAAGGAATGGCAACTACCAATTGAATATGATTGTCTGGTCAAATTGCATTATACGAGCTCTCAGGTAGGACTCAGCCGAGAGGAGCGATTATCGCACGTTAATAAGAGTTTTGCTGTACGCCATCCTGAGCGGCTGAAAGGACGTCACGTCCTGATAGTGGATGATGTGCTGACTACAGGTTCCACATTAGTTGCAGCCTATGATATCCTGCATGCCGCTGTACCGGATATTCGGGTAAGTTTTCTTACGCTGAATCTTACCACCGCCTAATAAAAAAGGTTCTGATACCCTTTACATGCTCTCATAATATAATATGTAGTTGTTCAAAGGAGTGTGGCGAAAACAACGATGGTGAGACCTTCTGGGGAAGATGCTTTGAAGGCTCTCCCCATTACATGATATAGCTAAACCTGCTATATTCGCAAAAAAATAACCGCAAAGTGAAGTATTAACTTCGCATTTGCGGTTTTTTTTGTTAATCCAGAAATGGATAGCGTTTTCTTTTGTCGTATGCTTAGAATGATTAGTTCTGAGCAACCTTGCGGTCCTTAATACGAGCTGCCTTACCAGTGAGGTTGCGGAGATAGTACAGCTTAGCGCGGCGAACCTTACCAAACTTGTTAATCTCTACCTTCTCAATGAATGGAGACTCCATTGGGAAAATACGCTCTACACCTACACCGTCAGCAATCTTACGTACAGTAAAACGCTTCTTGGTACCATGACCGCTAATACGGATCACAACGCCTCGGTACTGCTGAACACGCTCCTTGTTACCCTCCTTAATCTTGTAGGAAACAGTGATTGTGTCGCCGCTCTGGAATGCTGGGAGCTCCTTGCCAGTAGCAAATGCCTCCTCAGCAATCTTCATCAAATCTGCCATTTTTCAATGAAAAATTAAAAATGAATAAATAAATAGAATTGTGGGTCGCAACGGGCGTAACAGGTAGCGTTCCCTGACATAGGCCTGATGTCCCAAGCTCCGCCCAGCATCACAAGATGCCGAAAATCTGGCTAAAAGCGGATGCAAAGATACAAAAATTATTGTTAGTAACCTAATTTCTGCATCATAATTTTCTGGTTTATAAACAAAAAAGTCGGGATAGGCTGTATTTGCTATCCCGACATATAATATTTGTTTAGAAGAGACGTCCGGTAATACGGAAAGTCAGCTGTGGATACCAGTTCAGTTTCTTGACAGTCTTCATGATGTCATCCAGATTGTCATCGCACTTGGCAGAAGTATCATAAGTGCTCATGATAATGGTGCTTGGATCAGAACTTACCAAAGTAGGAGTTCCCTGACAGTAAGCGCCAAGCTCCATCTGGAAGCCCAGATGCTTCTTAGGGATCGTGCTGCCGAAGCCGATGCCAGCGTATGGCTTCACCTTCTCAACGGTAAGCTTTGACTTCATCACACCCTTGCTTTCTGGTCTGAGCTGAATAGTCTGTCCGTCCACATTGAAGGTCACACAGTCATCCAGTCCCTTAATCTGATGGATGTCAGGATGTCCAGGTACACTCTCTGGAATCATAGCATTCACCTTGCGAGCCTGCTCATATACAGCCCAAGCTTCGGCGTTGGCAGTAGCAGTTACATTAATCCAGTCACCGTCACCTACAAATACACCAGCCGTGAAGTGGAAGTTTGACTTGGTGGTAGGATAGTATTCCAGGAGAGCCTTGTAATTGACAAAGTTGATCTCAGCCTCTACGTCAGCACTCAGATCACCCACATGGTCAATAGCAGTCAGAGGAGAATATTTTGTGTCAGGGATAGTGCTGATGATGTCATTGTATCTCTTGATCATCGCATTGGCTTCGTCAATCTTAGCGTTGATGCCGCCGGCACCGAGTGAAGCCTCCTTGGTCAAAGCGAAGGTAGGCAGATTGTAGCCCAAAGTAATGATAAGGTGATCAGTTACGATAGGATAGCTGATGTTGGCACCTACGCCAGTAGTACCGGCTTCAACACTGATGCCAAGATGCTTGAATGCCTCCTGTGCCTGTGCGACGCCTGCAATCATGCTTGCAGCGAGGGCAATTGCAAAAACTTTTTTCATAGGAATAGATTGTGTTTAGATGGATGCTTTCCGTTATCAGGATTATTTGAGTCCTTGGTCAAAGCCGTAGAGCAACCAGGGTCACGCTATGACTTTGACCAAAGACCATGGCAGATTAGAGCTTAGAAACAATCTCCTCTGTATCAGTAGCAATCATAAGTTCCTCGTCTGTAGGAACTACAGCTACGGTTACCTTAGAGTCTGCAGAAGAGATGATAGTCTCCTCGCCACGGATCTTGTTCTTCTCGGCATCGAGCTTGATGCCGAGATACTCCATGTCGCTGAGCACCATGCTGCGGATCAGTACGTGGTTCTCGCCCACACCGCCAGTGAATGCAATGGCATCAACGCCACCCATAGCAGCAGCATAAGCGCCGATGTACTTCTTCAGGCGGTAAGCATATACCTCAAGAGCGATCTTGGCATCCTCATTGCCTGCCTCCATCTGAGCCTGAGCGTCACGCATATCTGAACATCCGCACATGCCAAGCATACCAGACTTCTTGTTGAGCAAAGTATCCATCTGGGCTGGAGTCAGACCCTCCTTCTCCATGATGAAGGTTACTGCAGCAGCGTCGATGTCGCCCGAACGGGTACCCATTACGAGGCCTTCAAGTGGAGTGAGACCCATCGTGGTATCAACGCACTTGCCATTCACTACAGCCGACATAGAGGCACCATTACCTACGTGAGCCACGATGAGCTTTGAGTTGTTTGGATCCAGTCCGAGGTACTCAATGGCACGCTTGCTTACAAAGCGGTGAGAGGTGCCGTGGAAACCATAGCGGCGTACGCCCCACTTGTCAAAGATCTCCTTAGGAATGGCGTACATATAAGCCTTTGGTGGCATGGTCTGGTGGAAGGCGGTATCGAATACGGCAACCTGTGGCACGTTAGGCATGAGAGCCTTGACTGCCATGATACCCTTCAGGTTAGCAGGGTTGTGCAGAGGGCCGAGCACTGAACACTCCTTGACGATCTCAATGAGTTCGTCAGTCACAAGGCTTGACTTGGTTACCTTCATAGCGCCATGGAGCACGCGGTGGCCTACAGCCTGAATCTCGTCAGCAGACTTCAGTACGCCATATTTAGGATTGAGCAAGTGCTCTGAGAATACGAACTCTACAGCTGCAGTATGCTCTGGCATATTGTGCTCTACTACTACTTTCTCACCATCAGGTGCGGTGAGCTTCAGGAACGAATCAGCGAGGCCGATCTTCTCGACACCACCCTGAGCGATGACTTCCTTGCCATCGAATACTTTATATTTGAGGCTCGATGAGCCGCAGTTTAAAACGAGGATTTTCATATAGAAATACGAGCCCCCATCCCCTGACCCTTCCCCCCTGCAGGGTGAAGGGAGTGGTATGTTGTGGGGGTAAATTTTATTAGTTCAAAATATTGTCCCTCATCTCTTAATTTACCTATGTGGTAATTACTCCCTTCACCCTTTAGGGGGGAAGGGTAGGGGATGGGGGCAAGTCTGTTATTTACTTCTGTGCTCTCTCCTTCGCACCGATAGCCTGATTGCAGGTTACCACGATGGTCTGGTAAACTTCATCAACCGAACAGCCGCGGCTCAGGTCATTCACAGGAGCTGCGATACCCTGGAGGATTGGACCTACAGCGGTGCCGCCAGTGAGACGCTGCACGAGCTTGTAGCAGATGTTGCCCACCTCAAGGGTTGGGAATACGAGGGTGTTGCAGTGACCTGCTACGGTGCTGCCCTTTGCCTTGCTTGCGCCTACTGATGGAACGATAGCTGCGTCAGCCTGGAGCTCGCCGTCAATCTGGAGGTCCGGACGGAGTTCTTTAGCCACGCGGGTAGCCTCTACTACCTTGTCCACCATCTCATGCTTGGCAGAGCCCTTGGTAGAGAATGAGAGCATACCTACTACTGGAGTCTCGATGCCGGCAATGTCATGAGCAGTATCTGCTGCACATACGGCAATCTGACCGAGCTGGTTAGCATCTGGATTAGGAGTAACGGCGCAGTCGGCAAATACCATGATGCCCTCCTTGCCGTAAGCCTTGGCAGCCTCATTATCCATGATCATGATGAATGCACCAGAAACGCAGGTGATGCCAGGAGCAGTCTTGATAATCTGGAGTGCTGGACGGAGCACGTCGCCCGTTGTATTACGGGCACCAGCTACCTGACCGTCAGCCTCGCCGCTCTTGATGATGAGTGTGCCGAGGTAGAGAGGATCCTTTACGAGCTCTGCAGCCTTCTCTGGGGTCATGCCCTTCTTCTCGCGGAGCTTGAAGAGGAGGTCAGCATACTGCTGTGCCTTTGGGTTGTTCAAAGGCTCTACGATGGTAGCCTTGTCAATATTCTTAAGTCCGTACTCTGCTACGAGAGCATCGATCTCAGCCTTAGCGCCGATGAGGACGATGTCTGCAACGCCGTCACCGAGGATGCGGTCAGCGGCCTGAATAGTACGTGGTTCGGTGCCCTCTGCGAGGACGATACGCTGCTTATTGCTTTTAGCTTTGGCAACGAGTTGATCCATTAATGCCATATAGGTAAAATTTAAAAGTTAGTGTGTTCAATCACAATAGATGTGCAAAGATAATATTCTTTGGGCAGAAATCAAAATTTGTGCGTGATTTTTTGCCTTCACAGAGTGAAAAAATAGGTAGAGTTAAATAAATCTTAAGATTTATGCCCAAAAACAGCCTCATACTTGCAATCTTTTCTCCTTTCTATCCCAATCTTCCATCGGAGATCTTCGAATTGATGTTTGATTACACAGACGTCAATTCCCGAATCTTTAAATTGATGTTTGTTCACACAGACGTCAATTCCCAAATCTTTAAATTGATGTTTGATCACACAAACGTCAATTCCTGAGTCTTTAAATTGATGTTTGATCACACAAACGTCAATTCCCGAGTCTTTTCTTGTTCATCTTCTTTATTAAGCAAAACAATGCGCAAAGTGCTACGTTTTTTTTCTCATAGCTCTTTGCGCATACAATACGGTTATTGACAGTCTGCTTATTCCACAGAGATTTTGGCGCTGGCACTCTTCACGCCCTTTCCGCTGACAGTGAGTTTGGCGGTTCCTGCGGCGGTTCCTGCTTCCATGACGATGACAAGCTGACCGTGGAAGGTCTTCATCGTAGGCTGTGTGAAGGATTCTACGGAAGTGGCGTCACCATTGCATGCCGAATTGAAGCGGGCTACGGCACCCTTTGCGTTATCCTTTACAGCAAACTTCAGCTGTACGTCAGCATCCGGACAAAGGTTACCATCTTTATCCACAACACGGGCAGTAACGAAACAAAGTGCAGGGCTGTCCAGCAGATTGCCGTCAGCATCGGTTGGGGTAAGCGCCATGCGGCTGCCATTCGCCTGACGTCCATCATCAGTCACCAGTTCTATGTGGTGAGGCTTGCCGGCAGTACGGATTATCTCTTCGGCAGCTACCTTTCCATTCTTGTCGTATGCCACCACCTTCAGCTCGCCAGGCTCATACACTACGTCCATCCAGCGGAGGCGGTAACGATCCAGTCGGTTCTTGCCGCGTGGAGCATCGGCATTGGCAAACATCACCTCGCCGCCCCAAGGCATTGGTTCCGGATGACGCTCTTCGAGGTAGTCCTCAAGCGTTACGTCACACTTCTTGATTCTGCCCTGACTCTTTCCGTTGACAAAGAGCTCTGCCTCAGGATAGTTCGTGTAGCAGAACACCGGAGTAACCTCGCCCTCGCGTCCGTTCCAGGTCCAGTGGGGCAGGAGGTGGAGCGTCTCCTTCTCCGGAGCCCAATGTGTGCGGTAGAGCCAGGCGCGGTCCTTTGGCAGACCTGCCAGATCATAGATTCCGAAGTAACTTGAACGTGAAGGCCAGTATTCGTCGTAAGGGGTAGGTTCGCCCAGATAGTCAAAGCCGGTCCAGACAAACTCGCCTATGACGCGTGGCTCTTTGTCCTGCCACATCCAGTCGTCATCAGGCAGATTACTCCAGATGCATGATTCCAGATCGTAGCTTGATATCTGTCCGTCGTCATAAGCCACGCCATGTGCCTCTTCTACAGGGAATTTATACACACCACGGCTGGAGATTGTAGAGGCAGTCTCTGATCCGAGTATGAAATTTCTGGTTGATTGCTCCAGACCTTTTTGATATACGTGCAGGCGGTAGTTGAAGCCAGGGATGTCCGTCTCCTGCCATACGCCGCTGTACATTGGCGCCTCGCCCTGATCCATGCCCTGCGTGCAGGGGCGGGTTCCGTCCAGACGATGGATGAGTTCCTGAATCTTCTGCGTGTATGCCAGGCCCGTATGATTGCCCTGATCAGGGATTTCGTTGCCGATGCTCCACATCACGATGGATGGGTGATTGCGGTGTACCAGCACGAGGTTCTCAAAGTCGCGTTCCCACCATGCCTTGTCGCTCTTGTTGGCATGCTGCTGATCCGTCTGCTCAAAGAATCGTGAGTAGCCGTTTTTACATTTGGCAGACACCCACATGTCATTCGATTCAGCCATCACCAGCATACCCATCTCGTCACAGATATCCATCTGCCAGGGCGCAGGCATGTTATGTGAGGTGCGGATAGCGTCACAGCCAATCTCCTGAAGCAGACGCACCTGGCGGCGGAATGCATCCTTACTGAAAGCTGCACCCAGCGGGCCGAGGTCGTGGTGCAGGCACACGCCCTTGAACTTTCGCACTTTGCCATTGAGCTTGAATCCCTCCTGAGAGTATTCTATGGTTCGGAGTCCCACTTGTGTCTGCTGTACATCCCAAAGTTTGTCTCCTTGGCGCAGTTCTGTCACGAGAGTATAGAGCGCTGGTTGCTCTGGGCTCCAGAGCAGGGCGTTCGGTACGGTGAGGAGCTGGTGGGTGTGGTTGTTGTCCCACATCTCGCGTCCGGCTTCAGCCACAACGTTACCTTGCGGGTCAAGCAGACGGTGCTGGATGCTGAGATTCTGACCACCCTTGATTGTGATATTGGCCTCTGCACTTACATAGAGGCGAGCTTCTTGTGCCTGCGTTCCGGCAGCATTGACGCCGGTGATAGCGGTGGTGCGGGCAAAGGTTCCCCACGTCTCGAGGTAATTAGTTTTATGCAGCAGGAGTCGCACTGGGCGGTAGATGCCGGCACCGGGGTACCAGCGGCTGGATTCTTCAATGTTCTGCAGATGTACTGCCAGTGTATGGCTGCCTGGCAGGAGTCCGCCCTCCATTGAGCGGTTGCGGGGCAGGAACTGGGTGATGTCCAGCTTGAAAGTGTTGTAGCCATAAGCCCAGTAGCCTACCTCCTGTCCGTCTATATAAACCAGAGGTTCTGCCATGGCTCCGTCGAACACAAGTTCGGCATGACTATAGCCTTCAGGGATTTGAATCTCAGTGCGGTACCAGCCCTCGCCAATCCATGGGAGCGAGCCCGAACGGCCCGTCTTCTCAGTGGCTTCAGCCTCACCGTTCTGCTCGATGCGCACCACCTGCATATCGATGTTTTTGTCAAAAGGTCCGGCTATTGCCCAATCGTGAGGGATGCTGACCTGCTGCCAGCGGGAGTCATCGTAGGTAGTTGCCTCAGCACCCTGTGCCTCGCCGTTATGGAAGCGCCAGCCAGAGAGCAGCAGCTGCTCGTGGCTCTGTGCCGAAAGGGAAGTATAGGCAAGTGCAGCACTTAAAAACAGTAATCTGTGTTTGTAGTTCATGAACAAGAATATGTGTAATATTTGGGATTAATAATGTGTTATTTGTGCTGCAAAGATAGCATTTTTTATTTAAATACCCATTTAAAAGCAGAAAAAAAGTGAGAAAAATGTTGATAACTGCTTGTATTTAAAATAAAAGAAGTATCTTTGCACGCTGATTTTCGGAAACCTCCTTTGATGAGAGGGTCCGGAAAGCCAGTGGCACCCTCGGTGAGCTCTAGTCCGTAAGCTGAGGCACTGCCCGAGATAAACAAACAAATTATTCATTATTTAATCCAACAATCAACAGTGGATACTTTATCTTTCAAGACCATTTCTGTGAACAAAGCAACTGCACAGAAGGAATGGGTGGTTGTGGATGCTACTGACCAGGTAATGGGTCGCTTCTGCGCAAAGGTCGCAAAGCTTCTCCGTGGTAAGTACAAGCCATCATTTACCCCTAACGTTGACTGCGGTGACAACGTTATCATCATCAATGCCGACAAGATCACAATGACCGGCAACAAGTGGAATGGCCGTGAGTGGCTCACCTTCACCGGCTATCCAAGCGGCCAGCGCGTACACACCGCTGCCAGCGTAGTTAAGAAGAACGGCTACGAGGAGCTCTTCCTCATCGTTCTCAAGGGCATGCTTCCAAAGAACAAGCTCGGCCGTCAGATGCTCAAGAATGTTCGCATTTTTGAGGGCGCAGAGCACAACATGGAGGCTCAGCAGCCTAAGGTAATCGACATCAACACTCTGAAGTAATCAACACCAAACAAACATTTACAACTATGGCAGAAGTAATCAATGCAATCGGCCGTCGTAAGGCCGCTGTAGCCCGTGTTTATGTTGCTGCTGGTGCTGGTAACATCACCATCAACAAGAAGGAACTCCAGGCCTATTTCCCATCATC
>JAZLJN010000130.1:0-8259 GCA_045617885.1 Bacteroidales bacterium
ACCTTCTTCAGTTCGTCAATGGTAAGGAACTCCTTCTCGGCATTCTGCTTCTGTGGCTTTTCCTTCTTGTCGAGCAAGCGGAAAGGGTTCACGGTTACAATACCCTCACGAACGGCATTCTCCATGATTGTGCCGAAGCGGTTGACAAAGATTCGCTGAGTGGTATCGCTCAGTGTCTTCTTGCCATTGTTGAAGGTGCAGGTCTTCAAGAAGGCGATGAAGCCCTTGACAAAGTCCTTATCGACCTTGTTGAGTGGAAGGTTCTCCTTATTTATATATTTGAGGTACTCCACGATTCTGTCCTTCAGGTTGCGCTTGCTGCGAGTGCTTGACTCTGACAAACCATCCTTGTCATCGATGTACTTGTCAACCCAGTCAACGAGAGTTGTGTTGATTTTCTTGACTTTCTCCCAATCGACCATGCCGACCTTCTGGATGTCGAGAATGCGCTGAGCCTTGATTTGCTCTGCGAGTTTCCATGTATTCTTGTTCTGTTGCTTTGCAGCAGCATTCACTTCCGGCACGATGTAGAGTTTCAAACCCTCTTTCTTGCGGTTGCCGTTCATGTAGATGTCGAGGTACAGGCTCTTGTTGCCGTCCTTCAAGTTCTTTTCACGAATCCTTACGGGTTCCTTCAAGGTGATTTCGTTCTTTTTTCTAGTCATTTTCTTGTCATTTGTTATTATATACTTTCATTTGCCTAAACATCTCTATTTCAGCGTTTTAATTCACTCGGCAAAGATAATAATAAACGGGACAAAAATGGGACAAAATCCTCAAAAAGATATGCCACTATAAGTTAGTTTAACTTTAAAATGAAAATGCAAGAATACGTCTTAAAAATCTCTAAATCAGCGACTTTTGTTAACACTCCTAATACATGCTTTCAAATGGTTTACCCTGCTTGAAGTAATTGGTGGATACAACAACAACAACAACTATGCTCAAAACTATTAACGACTCCGAGAGCGAACAGCTCGTGATAGGCACGCTGCTGAGCGAGTCAGTAGAAACCGCCTACTGGCTCTCCATGCTGAACGCTGACTGCTTCCTGGATGGAAGGCTGGCTACCCTCTACCTCGCCATGAAGGATATCCTGGAGCGCGGCGATGTGGTGAACATGCTCTCAGTGGATGAGCAGATGCGTCTGCACTACCCTAACGTCATGGTTTCGCCCGCCGACCTGGCTGTGCTCATGGAGCTTGACCGCCCAGACAACATGCGTCAGGCTGTGACCGTGCTCCACCTCTTCAGGGGCCGACGCCAGCTGCTCCGGCTCGCTGACTACCTGGAGACGAGGGCGATGGACGTGGCTTCGAGCCCCGTAGAGGAGACGATACTGAAGGCTTACGCGATGCTCGATGGCATTGAGCTCTCCCCCATGGGCCACGGCAAGAGCCTGGAGACGGTGGCTCCGGCGCTGCAGAAACGCATGGATGACAACCTCCGTCCGGAGACGCGCCACACGGGTCCGCTCACCGGTATGGAGGAGATTGACCAGAAGGCGGGACTGCCGGAATCGGGGCTGATGATCCTGGGTGGATATACGTCGCACGGCAAGTCGGCATTTGCTAACCACATGGCTTTGATCAACGCCCAGCGCGGCATGAACGTGGCAATCTTCAGCAAGGAGATGACCAACCTGGAGACGCTGAGCCGTATGGTGGCTTCCGGCACGCAGGGCACTTCGGCATCCTGGATCATGCACCGTGCGCTCAACACGGAGGAGTACCGGCAGGCGGTGGAGTCGCTCAACAGGCTGCGTACGGAGTGCGGTGACAAGGTCTTCTTTGACGACAGCCGTTCGCTGCAGCTGACTGACGTGACCGCCTCCATCCGCCGCCTCCACAAGGAGCGTAAGATCAAGATGGCGTTTGTGGACTATCTGCAGCTGCTGTCACATGATGCCATGCGTAACCGCAACTCGACGCAGGAGCAGCTGGTGGCTTACTACTCACGTGTGCTGAAGAATCTGGGCGACCAGCTGGGTGTGCTCATCGTGGCGCTGAGCCAGCTGAACCGCAGTTCGCAGCACCTGCGCCCGTCGCTGGCGGTGATACGTGACTCGGGGCAGATAGCTGAGTGTTCGGACTACGTGCTCTTCGTCTGGAACCCTGGGGTGAACCACATGCCGTACGACGGTGAGTACGCCCAATGCCCCACCAAGGCAACGGTGCTCCTGATAGTGGGGAAGAACCGCCAGGGTGCAACGATGGAGCTCCTGACGGGTTGGAAAGCCCAAACCACCTCCTACTATAACCTCACGACTGATCAGATTGAGTGCCTGAAGGCGGGCCGTCCGCTCCCGAGCTCTCCGGCGGAGTGGCAGGGTGGTCAGGGAGCGAATCCGAGCTCTCAGATGCTATGGCAGGGTGGTCAGGGGGCGGATCCGAGCTCTCCGGCGCTATGGCAGGGTGGTCAGGGGGCGAATCCGAGCTCTCCGATGCTGTGGCAGGGTGGTCAGGGGGCGAATCCGAGGGGTCGGGCAGCATTTCCGGACCCACAGCTAACCATCCAGCTGGATCAGCCGTCGCTGTATGGAAATCAGTGATAGTGAATCAAGTTTCGCAAGTTATACTTGAATCACCCTTTTTTCGAACTGTCCGATTGAACACGGATTGAACGGATCAAACGTACTGCTCGACCTTCGGTGGCTTTCGCCCCCCAACTCTTTAACTCTTTAACTTTTTAACTCTTTAACTTTTTAACTTTCTTGCTTCTCCCCATCACCAAAAAAGACCTGGCGTTCATGTATTCGCCAGGTCTCACCTACAAAGGTGCCATCAACCGTCTCAACCGCTGGATCCACTCTGACCGCCAGCTGATGAAAGAGCTGCACGAAGCCGGCTACCGCCGGACGCAGAAGGTGCTGACTTCCAAACAGCGACGCATCATCCAGGAGTATCTGGAGTAGGGACAAGTGGGATCTGTGGGACACTCTACACGAGATATGCGTCAGGCTCACTTTAACGATAGGATACAGATTGACGTATCGATAAAACAACCAATGGCTGGTGTGCATCTCGTCACATCAGCCATTGGTTTCTTACGACTCATAATCAGCATTTTTTACAGTTTGGGTAAGTAAAAACACACCAATCTGCATTTTCTCGGGCAAAGATTTGGAGATATAAAATATACGATGTATCTTTGCGCCGGAAAAATATAATTACAGTTATTGATGGGTAAGATATTTGAATATTTCGGGTTTATTTTTTTCTTCTATTCTAATGAACATGAACCAATACATGTTCATGTAAAGCACGGAAGCCAGCAAAGCATCTTTGATATAATCATAGAAAATGGAGAACTAGTAAGACTTGAAAGAAGAGAGAAGCAAGGAGAGGATCCATTAGACTCCAAAAGTGCAGAAACCGCAGTAGAGTTCATTACCGCTTATTGGAAAGAAATTGTGGAAAAATGGATTACCTTCTTCGTCTATAAGATGCAAGTGAAAAATACAAAGATTAACAAAAGAATTTGAGCATTATGGGAAAGTTATTTATTATCAGCGCTACACCTACTGGCAATTTATGCGTAAACCTTTTGTTCAACGACAACACTCAACAAACTATTAATGTAGGGAATTTTATTCGCCAACACCCACATCCCCAATACAATAAATATCTTGACGAGAAACTTTTTGAAAAATATACAATCGAAGATGGAAATATCGTCTGGGGTGAAGATTGGGACATGATTTTCCCTATTGAAGATCTTCATGCAGGAATGATTTCATAAATCCAATCCCATTGAGTCAAGGTGGCTGGGGGACAGTGATGATTGTTTCTTGGAACGGCTGCGCCGAGAAATCTGGGGGGAAAATCAAAGGTAAAAATCAAGAGAAAAATATCTGTGGTATCTGTGGGACACTCCACGAGAGATATGCGTCCCACAGATCTCACGGATCTACACAGATATTCTCACCCATATTCTCACCGCACATTGTGGTCTTTTTTCTCTTAACACGAATTACCATGAATTATCATGAATTTTTCAAAAATATTATTTATGATTAATTCGTGACCATTTATGATAATTTATGTGTATAAAGAATAAAGGAAAATGTAGTGCCATAAAATCCATGTGAAAATCTTTGGTAAAAATAATGCTGGGAGCGTTTCTTGGAACGGCTGCGCCGAGAAATCTACGGTGAAAATCTGGGGTGAAAATCTGGGTAAAATTATCTGTGTTTATCAGTGGGATCTGTGGGACAGTAAAAAAATCCATCGCAGCTGCTGCAATAGCGGCTGCAGGATGGGAAATATTTTGCTGCCAAGCAGTATGTGATTGCCAAAATTAATTCAAAATCAGTCAGTTCTTTGAGATACGAGAAGAAAAAAGAATAAAAATTTGGATATTCATTTATTTAGGTGTATCTTTGCGGCGAACAAAAAACAATTAATATGAATAGTGTACCATTATCAGTTACAGAAATATATGGACAGTGGTTGTCAAGCCTGTCAGTGTCTGAAAAACTAGACATAATCTCGTTGTTGACAGAATCATTGCGAAGCAAAACATCGAAGTCAAACAAAGTAGATATAGATGCAATTTTTGCGGGATTCAGCAAGGACTGGGGTGGTGAAGGAACTCCAGAAGAGATAGCCGCATCGCTTCGTGAGAATAGTTTAGAAACCAGAGATGTTGAGGTTTGGTAATATGGCAAGTTATATCTTGGATACATGTACGTGTATCGCTATGCTTAAAGGCAAAGGGGAGGTACAGGAGAAGATTAAGAAGGTAGGATATTATAATTGCTTTGTTTCAGAAATAACAATAGCAGAATTATATTTCGGAGCTGAAAAATCGGGAAACCAGAAACACTTTCAAGATGTTGAGAACATTCTGAAAATGTTCAAAGTAATACCTATTTCTTCTGCCTTGCTACAGTATGCCAAAATACGCTGGTCTTTGGAACGAGTCGGGAAGAAAGTAGATACCATGGACCTTTTTATTGGATCAACAGCATTATGTCATAAGATGGTACTTGTGACAGGTAATACAAAACACTTTGAACGGTTTGAGGGTCTCAAATTAGATAACTGGATGTAAGTACAGAACAACGATCAAACACCCTATTCCAATGCGAAAAATATTATTTTCCCTCATGGGACTGTGGCTGGCTATGGCCACGCTCTTCGCCCAGAATGAAGGCGAGAACACTGAAAGCGAGGCAGAGGAGAACATCAACGTCATTGCCTATTTTGCCAAGAATGATACGATGCGATACCGTTCGACAGAGATCGAAGAGAAGATCGTGGACGGTGATACTACGGTGGTACACAACATCGTAGAGGACTTCATGCTGGTGGTGACCGACTCCACAAGCGAGGGCTACCGCCTGGAGATGAGCATGCAGGACCATGCGATAGAAGACGGCAATGACTTTGCCAGCATGTTAGCCGAACCGCTCTGGGAGCTGACCAAGGATGTGAAGTGCACGTTCACCATCGACGAGATGGGCAGCATACAGCACATTGAGAACTGGCGCGAGATACGCGACGTGCTGCAGAAGGGCATCACGCTCGTCTTTGACACCCTGTACGGCAAGGCTCCCGGCCTGGATTCGATCATGCCCCGCCGCCAGACCGAGTCGCTCCTGCTCATGCAATACGCTACCGAGGCGGGTGTACTGACGGGTTACAACGAACTGGGACTCCTCTTTGCAATGCACGGCAATGCTGTAGCCATGGGCGAAAATACCTTCAACGGCAGCTCCGAGGCGGGCTACCCCACCGAGACCTGGATCAACGCCGGCTATACCAAACAGACGGATGAGTATGACATGGAGGGCGACTACGGCATCTTTGCCACCACTACCACCACCATCCCTACCGACGATGCCATCCAGATTGCCAAGAACGCCATGGGACTCGTGATGACCGACAAGGTCAACGCCACAATGGAGGAGCAGGGCGTCATGGAGGAGCTCCGCAAACAGATGGCGGACGATATGAAGACGGTCATGGATGAGATCTATCTGTATTTCTACAACGGATGGCCCAAAAGCTGCTCGCAGCTCCAGACCATCCGTATGGGTAAACAGGAAAAACGCACCTACAAAGAGGTGGAATGGCTGTCACGAAAGTGGTGATCACTTGCGCAGCATCTTACGTCCCTTGCTGATGACGATGCCGGCAGCGGATGTGGCAGGCTGACCCATGAGGTTGAAGCGGCGGGTCAGGCTCTGTGACTCCTCCTTCAGCTGCTCAATGGCTACGATGTCCTGACCACTGATCTGCACAATCTGCTCTGCGGTGAGTGGCACAAAGGTAACCTCCTCCGTATCAATGTCAAGGACAGCCATCTCTGAATAGCGTGTCTCACCATCAGCTGTATAGATGGCTACAGCACCCAGGGTATTGAAGAGCGATGACTTATTGACATACAGGTCAAAGATGTTTGAGTCATGATAGAAGGCATCGTTCGAATCAATGTCCGTGTAACCCACAAAGGTGATAGGCTCTGGGATCATATACTCGTCAGTATCAAAGGTAAAGAGCACATCGTCCATAAACATGCAGACCTTCAGGTTCTCTGGGAAGAGGTACTCACCCTCGGTGCCCGTATTGTCAAGCATGAAGCCGAAGTCCCACTGCTCATAGCCGTAGTCCTCAAGATCCATGACAAACACCTCGTAAGGGTTAGAAGGGGTAGCAGCTGCAGCTACGCCGAGTGGCGAGATGGTGAGTTCGCCAAAGGCAGCGAAGACGGCGCTGGCATTGCCGCCCACGTAGATCAGCTCGCCCACGAACTGCTCAGGATCAGTATCCGTGAACACGCCCGTCTCTGGGTCAAAGCTCAGCTCAAAATTCTCATTGATGTAGAAGTTGGCGTCACCGTTAGGGTCATAGCCAGCCACGCTCAACGAAGCGAAGTAAGTATAGAAATACTTCTGCACGCCCACATACTGGCCTGAAGGGATAGTCACCACATTGTCAGCGCCCAGGGTACCATGCACCCAGTTAGGCTGATCTGGGGTCAAACCATTGAAATATACGTCATTGCCACTGAAAGCCACCTGAAGCTGGTGAGCCACAGGATCACCGTAGTCATCCAGCGCATTATACACATATTCCTCCACACGCGCATCAGCCGGACACTCCACCAGCACGCCCGCCTCGTAAGGGGTCAGCTTGTGGCCAGCCACGTAGTCATAGAGCTGGATGTCATTCTCATCCTCACCATAGGTGAAGATACCGATGCGGTGGTTGACCACGGCATAGCCCTCCTCGTCCACATCGTTGAGGTCGTCCATATAGATGTAGTCACCCTCCTTGCAGAACTCGAACGGACGGACGCCGGTGATGTTGGCCTCTTCGTCAAAGATGATGTCGCCCATGTAGAACTCTACGTCAGTACCCAGGGCATACCAGTCATCATCATACACGTGCTGCACAGGGACGGTGATGGTGGTGCCCTCCTCGTTGAGCTCGCCCACGGTCCAGACCTCGCGATCCTCGAGCATGATTGGGAAGAGGTTGTTGAGATACACCTGACTGCCCTCCACAGCCACCTGCTGTGCCAGACCGCTGGCGTAAGCCATGCCGGCGTAGGTGAAGAAGTAGCCGCTCAGGGCATAGGTGCGAGGAGCGACGGTAGGCTGCTGTACCGAACCGGAGCGACGTGGCTGATGGCTGAGTGCCTTGAGCTGCTCGGCGGCGGCGGGGGTGAGATGATGGGTGCTGATAGGCCCGTCCTGGAACGAACGGTGCTGCAGCGGTTGCTGCTTGTGGAGCACATCTTGCTGGGCAAGTCCGCAGACGCTGATCATGGCTGCGGAAAGGAATAAGACTGTCTTTTTCATAGGGTAATTAAATGGTTTCGGAACTCCGAAGCCCGAATAAATGAATAATAAGCACCGCAAAGATAATAATATTCCTGCGAATCTGCTACCATGTCCTGCTATATTATTTAATATGTGGCGAAATTTAACAGTTGAAAGTTAAAAAAATGTTTGACCTGTACGGTTTGAACACAGATAGAACGGATCAAACGGATATAACTGATTATCTCAAACACGAATTAAAACGAATTGAAACAAATTCCGACTGTCTGATTGAAATCCTTTTGTTGCAAATAGAACGCAGATGACGCAGATTTAACGGATTTAACAGATTTTTTATTTGTCACAGATATCCGTTTATGTAAATATTAATGCGTTATATCCTTTTGATCCGTTTAATCCGTGTTCAAACGGACAGCACGAACAAATTTGCTTTAATTGGCTTAAATTTGCGTTTTATAAAAATCCAT
>JAZLJN010000131.1:0-36990 GCA_045617885.1 Bacteroidales bacterium
TTATTTTGTTTGAGACATTTTGCACTTGCAAAATTACTATTTTTTCATGAAATAAACGACAGAATCATACGAAAAGATACGAAAGTAGCCATCATTTATTGATTATTAAGTGATTTTGGTAGCATGTTCCATAGCCTACAAACAAAAAGCGACCCGCACATTTGAGCATCGTTGAGAGACCCCAAGATTTCCATTTTTGAGGGAACCTTGAGACTAAGTATCTTCACTTATCAGTAACTATTAAAGCTCCATCTGCTTTCCTTACACTTATCGGATAGCCTAACTTTTTACATAGTTGTATGAATGTTTTAACATCGATAGGTGTCTTGATAACTAAATACTTACCACAGACACAGAAATCAAAAATGATTATTTTCTTCTGTAATACCGCCGCAAGGTTTTCACAAAGCGGGATTTCAACATCGTGTTCCAGTTGTTGAATTTCATTATCATACCATCCCTTCCACGGTACCGTGACACAGATTCAACGATGCTAAAAATCAACATCGTGTACCAAATGTAGAAATCTACAACGCAGAATACCAACATCACGTACCATTTGTTAAAAACCACTGCGCAGGATACCGACATCACGTACTATTTGTTGAAATCCATTACGCATGATACCTACATCACGTACCAAATGTTGAAATTCATAACAAAACAAATAATTTTAGATATACAGACAGCAAATTACAAAGAATGTCTACCAAATTATACCCCTAAATCTCACTTTTTTCATTTTTCTTCTTTCGTTTGAATTAAAACCATTATTTTTGCAACACCAAATTATATGAAAGAAGCCATACGGACAGAGGCACAACTCGAGGGAATGAGTCTATAAGCCCAATACCTCCCTCAGCATCTTGAATTGGTATTAGATAACGAAACGTCCTATCTTTGCATTGAACTATAAAAAACAAGGTACATGAATACAGAAAACAATCAGAACATTGACTTCATTCTCAAGATGATTGAAGAAGACCAAGCACAGGCCTCAATTCTCAAGAAAGTACTTAATGAAAACCATCTGCTGACTACTGATATTGAAGAGCAGTATGCAAATTATAATGCCAACAATCGAGGACTAAGCAGCAATCACATGTTCAAAAATATCAAAGCCGTCTTTTTCGATATTGATGGCACACTGGTATCTTTCAATACTCATGAGGTACCTCAATCAGCTAAAGAAGCCATCCATGAAGCCCGCCAGCATGGCATCAAGGTCTTCATCGCCACTGGCCGTCCCCTGCCCTTCATCAATAACCTTGAAGGCGTAGAGTATGATGGAATCATGTCTGTGACAGGTGCTTGCTGCATGACCGCAGATGGTGTGATCATCCAAAGCCAACCCGTGGACAGAAGAGATATTGAAAGAATCATAGCCGAGACAGAAACAAATCCCATGCCAATACTCTTTGCTGGCAGGGACAAAGCCATTGGCTGCCTGATTGATTCCAACAGGGAAATCGTGGAAGAGGTCATGACGCTGCTCGGGTTGGGAATGCCTGAACAACAACCTATTAAGACGGCTCTTGATATGGAAGTGATGCAAGTCATTGCCTTCTTTACTGCCGAAGATGAGCCGAGGATGATGGCAGAAGTGCTCAAAGGATGTGACGCAGCACGTTGGCATCCCGCTTTCGCTGATTGCATCCACAAAGGTACGAGCAAAGCCACGGGCATTGACGCCATCTGCCACTATTATGGCATAGAACTGAAAGATACCATGGCGGTAGGCGACGGTGGCAATGACATAGCAATGCTCCGTCATGCAGGCATTGGTGTCGCCATGGGCAATGCTTCTGATGAAGTAAAGTCAAACGCGGATTATATCACCGACTGCGTGGACGAGGATGGCGTGGCTAAACTTCTCCGTAAACTCTACCCGACCAAGTGATCTATACAACCATCACAGCTCCCTGCATCCCATTATCTTACCGCCCAGCAAATGCCACGCTTCATGATTTCTAACGCCTCTGGAACATCAAAGTCACTGGCTACGTGACAGAGTGAGGAATACTTATCCGTCTCTTACGAGAGAGGCTTCAAAGCACCCGTCTCTGAATCCATAATATAGCCACGCACTACCACATCCTTCGGAACCAGCGGATGATTCTTCACCAGATCTACGGTCTCAAGCACGGCAGCTTCCGTATCATCAAAGCCATGCAGCCACGAATCAAGGTCGATGCCACAATGCTTCATCAGAGAGATATGTTCATCGTCGATGCCCCTTTCTCGCATCAGATGCAGCATCTCCTGGCTGTCCATTCCCTGCACGCCACAGGTGGTATGACCGATGATCATGACCTCGTTCACGCCCAGTTCATAGATTGCCACGAGCAGGGAACGGACGGTCGAATCGAAAGGATTGGTAATCGTGCCTCCCGCATTCTTGATGATCTTCACGTCACCATTCTTGATACCGAGGGCGGCAGGCAGAAGCTCTACCAGACGCGTATCCATACAGGTCACAATGGCAATTTTCTTATCCGGGTACTTCGAGGTCTGATATTTCTCATAGGCCTTCTGCTCTACAAACTGCCGGTTATATTCAAGCATCTGTTCAATCATAGTAGTATATTTTTAGTTGTTCAAAGATAGGATATTTCATTCTTGCACACAAAAATCAGCAAATAAAAACGCACTTTTCCGATTTTTCTTCTTCCATGTCAATAAAATTCATTAATTTTGCACCCTCCATTTTATGGATGTCCCATGCTTTCGGCGTGGGCAATGCCAAACTTAAGTAATCTGTAAGTGATATGGCCTGGTTCTATCTGATCATTGCTGCCCTCTTTGAAGTGGGATGGCCGCTTGGCTTCAAGCTTTCAGGACTTCACCCCGAGAAGTTCTGGACTTACATCACGCTCGCAAGCATCAGCATGCTGTTGAGTGGCGTATTTCTCTACTTTGCTCAAAAGACCATCCCCGTAAGCACAGCGTATATCATCTGGACGGGCATCGGAGCCATCGGCACCTTCCTGTTGGGTATCTTCTGTTTCGGAGATAGCGCATCGGTATTAAGGATGTTCTTTGCCCTGCTGATCTTCGTGGGTATTGTGGGATTGGAATTAACATCGGAATAACAACGAATAGCGAAACAAAAGTGTAATTAGTTTTATGGAAAAGAAAACTCTCTCAAGAAGAATCCTGATGTCACTCTTCGGTGTACTTACAGGAGCAGTTAGTGTGGCAATTTTTAAGATTGCGTCCTTTGGCGTAGATCCATTCCAGACGTTCATGGCAGGTCTGGATGCACTCGTTCCCATACAGTTTGGAACCCTGTATATGATTGCCAATGCTGTCTTATTCCTCTATGCTTTGGTATTTGACCGCCATTACATCGGCATCGCCACTTTCATCAATCTGTTCCTGTTGGGCTATGTCGTGGAGTTCTCCTATGACATGTTCAGGATGATACCTTTCTTGGCTGATCCGGCTATGTGGGTCAGAATCATCTGCCTTGTGGTAGGAATCGTCCTGATCTGTTTCGGTTCGGCCTTCTATATCACAGCTGACCTGGGTGTTTCTACCTACGATGCTGTCGCCCTGATCATGGCCAACACCTGGAAATGGTGGAAATTCAAGTATATCCGCATCATCACAGATCTCGTATGCGTCATCACCGGCTGTTCACTTTACTTGATGGCAGGCGGCGAATGGGGTATGATTCCTACCATCGCAGGTATCGGAACTATTGTTACAGCTTTCTTTATGGGTCCTCTGATCGAGTTTTTTAATGACAAATTTGCCCGTCCATTCCTGATGAAGAACTAGATCAAAGGAATGCGTATTTGAGCACGAACATGATAGCGAGGATAATCATGCCCAAATTCAGATCCTTCACCTTACCGCAGCAAGCATGGAGCAGTACCCAGGTGATCAAGCCCATCAGGATGCCATCTGAGATGGAATAGGTCAATGGCATGAAGGCGATGCATACAAAACATGGGATAGCCGTAATGTAGTTCTGGAAATCTACCTGCCGGATGTCATTCATCATCATCACTCCTACCAGGACAAGTGCCGGTGCGGTTGCCTGACCAGGGATGGCGAGGAACAGCGGAGCCAGGAATAATGCCAGAGCAAAACATATTGCCGAGGTAAAGGCGGTAAGACCACTACGTCCGCCCACGTTGACGCCTGATGCACTCTCCACGTATGTAGTAACTGTAGAAGTACCCAGCACGGCACCAAAAGTCGTGCCGATGGCATCTGCCATGAATGCATCCTTCAAGCGAGGAATATTGCCCTTCTCATCCACCATGCCTGCACGGTTGCTGACGCCAATCAGCGTACCAATGGTATCAAACATATCGATGAAGAGGAAGGTAAGCACACAGATGAGCATATCTACGCTCAAGATGCTTCCCCACTCAAACTGGCAGAAGATGGGCGAAAGACTTGGAGGCATACTCACTACGGATGAGAAATGCGTAACTCCCAGAGGAATTCCCACTAATGTTGTTGCCAGAATACCTATCAGCAAAGCGCCTGTTACGTTCCTAACCAGCAGCACAGCACTTAACAAGATGCCGAAGCAAGCCAGCAGCACGGCAGGGTCATGTAGGTTGCCCATGGTGACAAGGGTGGATTCGCTTCCTACCACAATACCGGCATTCTTAAGTCCGATGAAGGCGATGAAAAGTCCGATTCCCGGAGAGATGGAGCGGCGCAGAAGCAGCGGCATGCAATCCACAATCTTCTGTCGCAAACCTGTCAAGGTGAGCAGAATGAAGATCAGGCCCTCAAGGAAGACTGCCGTCAGCGCAAACTGCCACGTATAGCCCATCGTGAGCACAATGGTATAGGCAAAGAAGGCATTAAGACCCATGCCAGGAGCCAGGGCAAAAGGCAGCTTGGCATAGAGCGCCATGATCAACGTAGCTACAACGGCAGATACTACTGTGGCTGTGAAGACAGCACCCGAATCCATTCCGGCATCACCCAGAATATTTGGGTTCACAGCCAGAATGTATGCCATGGTAAGGAAGGTAGTAATGCCGCCCATGATCTCCTTCTTGAGAGTCATGGTTTTGGTATCAAAACCGAAAAGACGAGTTAACATATTGCGGTATTAGAGGTTAAACTTTACTGCCAAGGTTGGATTGACAAAGAATGACTTATCGTTGAAGGCATTATGAATGTTCTGTGCATTAGCGGAAACACCCGCTGCTAACATAGCACCCAGTAAAAATAACTTTTTCATAATCGTATTTATTCTGTTAAATGTCATTTTTTGTTGTTTGGGGATTTTTGGGATAATTGGTCTTTTCTTCAGAAGAATTCGAACTGTCCGGTTGAACACGGAAGAATTCATAAAAGTGTATAGATTTTAAGTAAACTATCGGTTTATTCATAGATCAGTATTAGTGCCACAAAGATACATTATTATAATAAGAACTCCAAATAAATGACAATAAATGTACATTAAAAAACAAAAATTATTATTAAAACAACAAAAATTGACGTATTCTTAATAATTTTTACGTTTCAAGCATGCTTTTTGTCGAAAAAATTCATATCTTTGCGGCTTAAAAAACACATATAAGCATAGAATACTTCTTTATGATTGAGCAGATTCCTTATTACATTCCCTCTATAGTCTGTTTTCTTTGGGCGGGCATTTATATATTCAAGCGGAAGAACCGCAGCCAGCGTATCCTCTTCGGTATGCTCCCGCTGAATTGCTACTTTTTCCTGGCATGTTCGCTCTATATCATGCCCGATACTGATTACCAGCTGATGGCAGAGATGGATTTGCTCAATCTGCCCATTGCCCTGGTCATCATATCTATGTGTATCATGTTCATCTTAAGCCATGATAAGGATTGGAAGAAGATCCGTCGCTATACTTTGCTGCTCCTTTTGTTTCCTCTGGCATATCTGATCATCAACCTTTTGCTCTTTTCGCTGCTCGGCACCGAAGAGATTGCCAATTTCTACCGTAAGGTCTTCGCGGAGCACTATATTCCGAGTCAAGCAGACAAAGGTGCTTTATTGTTGTACTACAACCTTTCATACGTGACACACAGTTGGATTTCTGGTATTTTGATTCTCTTGGCGTTGTCAAGCAGTGTATGGGTATCTGTACGTCAGGGCTATCGTTTCGGTGATGTGTTCCGCTTCTTCTTCTGCAGATCTACCTCCACCCCTGCCAGAGTTGTGTGCTTCCTTAATGGGTTCACATTAATAATAATGATAATCATCATAATTAACGAATGGAGTTTTACCTCTTCGCTCATCTCCGCCATCATGATGCTGCTCCTGGCGGTAGGCATCCATCTGCTCTCTTATGTAGAATATGCAAGCCAGCTCCCGCAGGTAACGCTTTACCTGTTGGCACATGCTGATTTCGTCAAGCTTGACACCCCTTCCGTTGCTACTATTGACCTGGGCACACAGCCAGTTATGCCTGAAGCTGAACATAATAAGGAGGTGCAGCCTGCCGTTACCAACGCCGAGGAGACCGTCCAGCCCGATAGTCAATCCACTGAGCCAGTCATCGACAGCAAGACACAAGCCACTCTGACAGCACATCTGCGCAAGGCTCTTGAAGAAGATCAGGTGTACCGTGATCCTGAACTATCCATTATCTCCCTGGCTCAGCATTTAGGCACCAATCGCACCACCCTCTCCTTGGTTATCAATATGACTTACGGGCAGAACTTCCGTCAGTTATTATCTAACTACAGGATTTCAGCGGCCAAAAAGTACATCCGTGAGAATCCAGAGGCGACGCAAGATGAGGTTTCTTCGGCTTGCGGATTCCTCTCGGCACAGACTTTCAATGCAAAATTCAAAGAAATTACAGGTCTTACGCCACGTCAATGGCAATTAGAGGATGCCAAAAACTGACATCCTTTTGCTCAAAAAAATTAAAAAATCGGACAAAAATAATTAAGGAAACAGCAATTTGGTTGTTTCCTTAATTTTTTTTTATCTTTTCACAAGGTTTTCATAGAATAATTTAGATTTGCGCAACAATCAGGCAGCAAATAACCCCTACCTTTGCGGCGTCAAACAAGATAATGCAAAAATCTAAACAAATATGAAAGTTTCTTTAGCAAATTCACGTGGCATCAGCCGTTTCCTGTTCCACATGACCCTCGCTGTTATTTACACAGCTATCCTTACCGTCGCAGCCATGCTGCTTACCTCATGTCAGGAGGAGGATTTCGGTTTCACCGTTGATGAAATCAATCAGACACGCGTAAATCGTGAATATGCCGCCGAATTCAGTAAGGAGTTTCCTAATGTAGATCCTGAACATACGTGGATGTGTGTGCCTGATACCATTTATGGAGATATTTCAGACATCATGCACACTCGTGCAGCAGGTGATGCGCCTACCATCCAGAGAAGTCAGAATGCCTCAATCAACATGAGCTACTCCGAAGTACAGGGTGCACTTAATTTCATGAAGGAAGGTGATGAGAACTACGGAAAGACCACCCAGGACTTTGAGTTCCTTGCCCTTAATGACAAAGGTACAGGTCAGGAGGTCTATACCATCACCCCTACTTTCTGGGGTCGCAAATTCTGCGCCAACAATGAGATAGGTGTATATTATATTGATGCAAATGGCAATAAGCAGGACCTTAACGGTGGAACCTTCTGGTCAGATAAGGACAATCATATTCAGGTTTACTTCAAGGATGGTTCAAACCAACCATTGACCAATAGCGATCAGCAGATAATTGATGATCCTTCATTATCTAATTATGCCTTATCAATTCCGCTTACACATAAATGTTCGAGATGCAACGGATACAATAATGTCAATGTGACGCTGACATCCAACGCAGATGCAAATATAGACAGGTGGGGAAATAATAACTCATTCCAAAAGCTTGATGATTATAATTTCAAGAAAGACGTTTATAAAGTAAGTTGTAGCAGCAACACAAATACCTATGGTCAGCAGCTCTTTATAACCACCAATGGAAGAACATGGAGAGCAGGTGATACATACCGCATTCACATGTGGGCAATGGCTACCGTAGAGACTCAGCTTAAAGCTCAAACTCAGAATGGTACGACCCATTATGCTGCCTATATCTCTGGCCTTGATGACTTGAAAATAACCAAAGAGTGGAAAGAAATCACCTGGGAGGGCACAATCCCAACTGGAAGTGAGACATCAATCAATACGATAGCCCTTGACCTGGCACATTCAAACCAGAACGTCACCTACTACTTCTCTGAAATCACCTGGGAGAAGACCCCATGTGACAAATGCGTGGCAGGCAAGTCACCAGTGGATCATTATGCTTTGCCAGAATACACCCTTACCGTACCAGCCGGCACTACATGGGGCTTGTATCTGAAGACACAGAAGCAGCAGAACGGTCATGACACAAGTGAAATCAAATGGTATTCAAACTCTCAACACAATGCGGATAATCACGATGGTTCGAACACCAAAGTGCAGGCTGCCGCTACCTTCACCTATGATAACGTAACTTACGTTTCGTTTGAAGATGCTCCAACCAAGTGTACAGGTTATTCGCCAAATGCCCAAAGTAATGGTCATTGTTCAGTTTGCGGTCGCGGTCACTATGATCATGACTTCAACGACATCGTGCTAACCATTACTCCTCGCCCAGCCACCTCTACTTACCGCTCTATCTCCTATCGTGTGATGTGCGAAGACCTTGGCGGCACCTTTGACTGGGATTTCAATGATGTAGTTTATGACGTAATCTATGCTGACGGCAAAACAAACAGCGATAAAGCTACTGTAAAGATTATTCTTCAGGCAGTAGGCGGTACACTTCCTATCTATGTATATTATGGTAATGAATTATTATCAACAGGCAGCAAGAGCGAACTTCATGAATGGAGCACTGATCAAACTCCTGATGACCAGGAGCTCTACCTCCCAGTAAATGTAAAGAACTGTGACTATAGCATAACCTGCTCACCTGTCACACTTAAGACATTTGAGCTCGCCAAACAAATTTATAGTACGAACGAGTTAGATATTCGTGATTATGTAAAAAATATCGTGATCAGAGCAAAACAAAAAAATGGTATTACTACCGAAGTAACCTTCCCGAAAGAGACTGGCGATGCCACTCCTCAATGTTTCATGACCTCTACCGGTACAGAATGGGCAGATGAGATTCAGAACATCAACGATAAATACAAGAACTTCAAGTCATGGTGTTCGGATAGGGAGGTAACAGGATGGTATAGTGTTACCTACTAATAAAGCAGAAACAACGATTCATTTTTTATAAACCTTAACAACAGAGTAGCCAGCAGATTCGGAGATCTGCTGGCTACTTTTTTCTTGCTTTCATTAGAGGGATCATGGTCTTCTCTACAGCCCCTTGTTCTCCTGCATTCCATAAACAAAAGATCTTACATAGGGAATTGAAGTGATTGCATAATACGTTATCGTTTTCCAAAAGAACAAATAGACACTATCTACATGTCATTTCTCATAAGAATTTATAGGTATAGGTATATTTTGTCACAAATGTAGCATCTTTTCTTGTATTGTCAAAATAAAATGTGAAAAAAATCTATGTATAGATATTATCTATAGAGAAAACTTGCATAATTGAAAAAAAAGAGGTATCTTTGCGGCGAAATTTTGTGGAGTCACAACTTCCCATACATCAAAATTGAACAACTAAATGAAGATTACCGTATGCGCGTGTGCTTCGCGTGCTTTTATTGATAAAGCCCAGGTTGCAAAACTATCAGCATTGGCAAAGAGCGCTGGTATTGATGTCAGTATTGTGGAGGATCTGTGTGAGATTTGCGAGGATCATCCTGAACAGGTGAAGGCAATTGCCCAGACAACGATTGTTGCCTGTCATTCCCGTGCCGTTAATAACCTGATGGCTTGGGTGGGTGAGCAGAACGTACAGTCGCTGAACATTAGGAATAACTCCGCAGATCAACTGATGAGCATTCTCTCTGAGCAATCAGGATGCATGGTTCCGACTGACGAGGCTTCAGTCAAAAAGATGGCAGAAGAGGAGGCTAGAACCTTTGCCGAGGTGAGTGCCTATCCCAAGAAGGTGGGTGATGACGCCTGGTTCCCTACGCTTGATAAAAAAGCTTGCGCCGAGTGTGGCAAATGCTTTGCATTCTGTCCTTTTGGCGTGTATGAAAAAGTGGAGGAAAGAGTCTGTGTGAAGAATCCCCATCGATGCAAGAACAACTGTCCGTCATGTGCCCGCTTCTGCCCAACAAGTGCCATCGTCTTCCCAAAGTATGACAAGAGCCCGATCAATGGTGGAGATTTGCAGGAGGAGGTGACAGCACGTAATGGCAATGCCCAGGAACTTTTCAATGAGGCGCTACGCAAAAAACTTGCTGCCCGCCGACAATCGATAATCAAATCAGAATAATGGCACTCGTAGAATACACTTCGCTGCTTGGCATAGCTGGACGTGTGATGCGTCAGACCCCTGTGAGACTGCTCTGGAAGTTCGCGTGGAACTTTGGATGGCGCAATCTCTGGAACCTGCATAATTTTAAGAAGCGTTCTGCCAAGGGGAAGAAATTCTTCCCTGCATTCGTCATGATCAGTGTGACCGAAACCTGCAACCTGAGCTGCAGCGGTTGCTGGGTGAGCGCTGGTGGCAAGAAATGCCTGACCATAGAGCAGCTCAATGGCATCATCAATGACTGCAAGGCTGAAGGCAGCTACTTCTTTGGCATACTGGGTGGCGAGCCGCTCCTGTATAAAGGTCTGATGGAGGTGATGGAGTCGCACCCGGATTGCTATTTCCAGCTTTTCACCAATGGAACGATGCTGACAGATGAGGTGGCACAGCGTCTCCGCAAAATGGGACACGTCACTCCGCTCATTAGCATCGAAGGCCTCAAGGAGGAGAGTGACCGCCGCAGAGGTAAGAATGATGTGTATGAGCGAAGCCTGCGAGGCATCCGTGCCTGCCGGAAGGCGGGTCTGATATTCGGTGTGGCTGCCAGCATCTGTAAGAACAACATTGACGAACTGGTAACACGTGACCACATCGAGCGGGTAGCCCGCGAGGGTGCCGCCTATCTGTGGTATTACATTTATCGTCCGGTAGGTGCCCGTCCCTGCCCGGAGGTGGCTTTGGACAAAGAGGAGATCAAGCGATTGAGGACCTTCCTGGTGGAGGAACGCCGCACGGCTCCTGTAGTGCTGATTGACACCTATTGGGATGACAAGGGTGTGGCCATGTGTCCGGGTGCTACCGGCATGAGTCATCATATTGGTCCTTCAGGTGCAGTAGAGTTCTGCCCTCCGCTGCAGATGGCAAGGGAATTCATCAATGCGGATGGAAGTGATACGGCAGCTAAATTCAAGGATTCGGACTTCATGGCGAACCTGCGCGTCATGACGGCAGAAACAACCCGTGGCTGTATCCTGATGGAGGATCCGCAGAAGCTGGCAGAGTTCCTGCAGAAGCAGAATGTCAGCGAGACGACCAGCCGCAGTACGGTGATGACAGAATATCAGCAGATGCAACACGTATCGGGCCATGATATGGGCGAAGATACCATCCCCGAACGGAGTGCTCCCTACCGCTGGCTGAAGCGTAACTATTTCTTCGGATTCGGAGCTTACGGGTAATGAATGAATGTGAGAATTGAAGAATAATATAATTAAAAAAATGACATTACAAGCGAGAGGGATACCAGAGACGCTGGAGAAGCGAATGGAGCTACGCAGAGCCTTAAAGGACTTTGTGGAGCAGAAGGCATTGTGCCCCCCCATCTCGCTCAAACGCCTTGAGACACTTGCGGCAGAATTTGCAGAAACATCGGCTACCGATACTGCTTTGGATGAAATGAAGGCCTGGCTGATGGTGGAGATCAACAATCAGTTATGGATAAAGACGGTGGCAAGTATTCCCCGAGAACGACGTCTGCTTATGTTGCCCAAATGCCTGCGTCGTGATGGAGTCTGTCAGGCAGAATTTGACGAATACGGACTGCTCTGTCACCGTTGCGGGCGTTGCCATATCCCCTCGCTGCAGGACAAAGCCGAAGAACTGGGGTCGCTGAGCATCGTGGCTGAAGGATTCACCCAGGTCATCGAACTGATAGAAAACCACGTGGTAGATGCCGTGATAGGCGTCAGTTGCCTTGACTCGCTTGAGAAAGCATTCCCGCTTCTGGTGCGTCACGCTGTGCCAGGGCTTGCCATTGCACTCAATGACTCTGGCTGCCGTAATACGCATGTGGATAATGACTACGTGCTCGAACTGCTCTGTATGATAGATGAGTCATCACTCACGCTGCTTGACCATGAGCAGGTACATCAGCAGGTGGACCGTTGGTTCAGCCGCGGCGAACTGTCGCAGCTCCTCTCCCCTGCCGATGACCGAACATCGACCGTCTGTCTGGATTGGATCTGCCGCGAAGGTAAGCGCTGGCGTCCCTTCCTGCTGACCTCCGTCTGGCAGGCTTTGATGGGAAAAGAGATTCCGACACAGGACGTTAAACGTGCTGCCGTGGCAGTAGAGTGTTTCCATAAGGCTTCTCTCATACACGATGACATTGAGGACCGTGACTTGAGCCGTTACGGCCAGCCTACCATCCATGCCCTCTACGGCGAGGCTTTTGCCATCAATGCAGGTGACGCTCTGCTGGGCGAAGGCTACCGTATTCTGGCGGAGAGCAATAACCCTGAGCTGGTACGCCTCATTGCCAATGCTCACATGAAGCTCTGCAAGGGTCAAGGTGCAGAACTGGTCTGGAGCGAACATCCAACGCCTATCGACATGGACTTTGTGACTTTCATCTCACGGCATAAGACTGTACCAGCCTTTGAGGTGGCGCTGCTTCTGGGTTTGAGCTGTACGGGACAGTTTGCTCATCTACGTCCGATGCTGATTGAATACTCTGAAGCATTAGGTATTGCCTACCAGCTGAAAGATGACCGCGAGGACTTCCGTGAGAGCGACGGCATCCTTGCCTTGCGTCCTTCTGCCGTGTTGGCTATTCTCTGCACACGGGCAGAGAACCAGTCCGTAGTAGAAGTTTTGCTGCAATGTGAAGATATGCGACAGGTGCTGCAGACAGCAGAGAATAAAGAACTGCTCGAAACCGTACTACAAGAGGTCAGGATGCTTGAGAACCAATATCATCAGCAGGCATTGGATGCCCTTGAGGGATTGGACAGCCTCGAACTGAAGCGTCTGCTCTATCAGGTAACCGAAAAGATTTTAGGATGAGACTCCCGTTGCTGCTACAGGTTTATTTTGCTTTGAGACGAGGGTACAGGCAACTGACGCCGGAGGCACAGCGTGAACTGAAGCGTTTTGTTGCCAGTCAGAAGGTCAAAGGTCAGTACCTCAATGCAGGAGGGAAGCCGGAACCCTACTATACGCAGTTTGGCAGAGTACTTGAAGCTGTCTTTTCGCCCTGGAAAGCGCCGCTCTACGGTTTGATGCTTTCGGTGCCTGAAAGCCTTGGCAGGGATGATGTCTATGGACAGTTCTTTGACTTCATCCGCAAAGAGATGAACTTTCGGCGACCAAAAGTCAGCGAGATCCGGAAGCCGGAGAGTCTGACTTCCACAGCCGTATGCTGCATCCTTGCTATGCAATACCAGAGTGGCGTGGCATGTGATACTACAATGATCAAATGGCTTTGTGAACGGCAGCATGAGTCAGGTGGATTCTGCGCCAGTGAGGTGACAACCACGCCTGATCTGCTGACTACGGCAGTAGCACTCTTCACACTGCGGCTCATTGGGCAGGAGGTCAGGCTCAACGGCTATGAGGTCAGAGATACCTCAACCTTCATATCTCTGCACTGGCTCGATACGGGAGGCTTTGCCCCTACCTTGCTGGATGACTACAGTGATGTGGAGTATGTGTTCTACGGATTGCTGGGACTGGGAAAAAAGCCTCCCCTGACCCCTCCAAAGGAGGGGAAATAATTCCTCATTCCTCACTCCTCACTCCTCATTAAAAATGTTTTCTATTCTTGAACAACTACATACAGATGCTCTTCAACGGCTCAAAGCAAGTCGTTCGGCCGATGGTATGTGGAGAGGACAGCTTTCGAGCAGCGCCATCTCCACCTCGGTCAGCGTCTTTGCGCTTCAGAGAATAGATGCAGAGAAGTATGAACCGCAGATCAGGGCTGGCGTAGAGTGGCTGCAACGGACCATGACGCCAGAGGGTACTTGGGGGGATTCGGTAGAGAGTCCTTCGAACATGACCGCTACGCTCCTGACCTATGTATCGCTTTACGCCGTCGGGCAGGCACCTTCAGCAGCAAGAGCCTATCTGAACAAGCAGTTTGGCGGAGAAAGCGAGGAGGATCTGATCCGAGGGGTGATGAATTACTACGGCAAGGATCTGACTTTCTCGGTACCGATCTTGATGATGTGCGCACTTGCCGGAGTCATCAGTCACTGGAAGAAAATTCCTACTTTCCCCTTTGAATTGGCTACATTGCCGCAAAGCCTGTTCAGGTATCTCAACCTGCCGGTGGTCAGCTATGCGATACCAGCGCTTATAGCCATCGGTATCTGCCAGACGCGGCGCAAAGGCAGCTGGGCCGCCTCTCTGCGACGACCATTCATTCCCAAGGCGCTTAAAGTGATGGAGAGGATGCAGCCGGCAGACGGCGGATTCCTCGAAGCGGCGCCGCTGACAGCATTCGTATCCATGTGTCTGGCAGAAAGCGGACTCAAAGAGCATCCGGTGACTCAAAGATGTGCACAATTCCTGGTGGACACCGTACGTGAAGATGGCGCCTGGCCCATTGACACTAATCTCGCCTGTTGGGTGACAAGCCTGGCTGGTAAGGTACTGAACACGGATGACGGCATTGATCTCAAAGCTCTGGCTGCAACAATAAAAAAGAATGCGACGACACAGATTCATCCCTTCACGGCAGCAGCGCCTGGCGGATGGGGATGGAGCGACTTAAGCGGATCTGTGCCTGACGGAGATGATACGAGCGGAGCTCTCGTAGCCCTGCATCACCTGACACAGGGAGAATACAGTGACGAGATTGGCAACGGACTGCGCTGGCTGATGTGGCTGCAGAACAATGATGGTGGTATGCCCACATTCTGCAAAGGTTGGGGAAAGCTTCCGTTTGACCGTAGTTCGCCAGACATTACGGCTCATGCCATCCTGGCTATGGGATTGTGGCTGCCCGTACTTGAGGGGGAACTCAAAGCGGAGGTTCAGCGCAGCTTTGACCGCCTGATCGGATGGATGCAACGAAGCATTGACCATGACAACCATCAGAAGGCTGCCGGCTGGACACCGCTTTGGTTCGGTGATCAGGATGCTGCTGATGAGAAAGCGCCTGTGTATGGAACAGCCACGGCAATTGACTACCTGATGCAAAGCAAGCAGCCGAAAGCAATGGAACTGGCCACGGCACAACTCCCTTTCCTCCTCGCTGCCCAGAATCCGGATGGAGGATGGGGAGGCAACAGAGAGGTTCGGTCAAAAGTCACCTACACGAGCCGGGTACTATCGGCATTAGCGCATTTCGGCAAGCAATATGAGGAACAACGAAAGCGCGGCTGGCAGTATCTGTACGAAAGATTCCAGGAGGGTTCGCTCTATGATCCTGAACCTATCGGACTTTACTTCTCACGGCTCTGGTATTCGGAAGAACTCTACAACATTACTTTCCTGCTCCACGCCATAAACTGTGAATACAATGACAAATAAAAGAATCAAATACATCACCCTTGCCGTAGCACTCTTTTATCTGCTGCTACTCATTGGATGGCATTGCTATGACCCTACCCAAGGGATGAGCGAAGCTGTGCCAGGCGCAGACCATCGTCCGGAAGGCAATGCCCGACGTGCTGATGAGGTGGTAATCGGCGAATACTTTATGGCAGAAGATACTCCGGGACAAACATCCTCGCTCAACGGAGAGTGGCCCTGCTTCAGAGGATCCGACCGGAGTAACCAGATTACGAATCAGCCCCAAAGGAAACTCATAGAGGGAAACTATCTGGAGCAGTGGAGCATTGAGACGGGCGAAGGTCATGCAGCTCCGGTCATCTCGGAGGGGAAAGTCTATCTGCTGGACTACAACGAGAAGATGAATGCCGACGAGCTGCGCTGCCTGGATCTCACCTCCGGCAAACAGATCTGGAGACGATGGTACAGAGTCCCCATGAAACGTAACCATGGTTTCTCACGCACCATCCCAGCTATCAGTCAGGGACTCATCGTCACCATCGGTCCGGAGGGACACGTGATGTGCTGTGACAAGAATGACGGCTCACTACTCTGGACGCTGGATATGAAGCAAAGGTTCGGCACGGAGATTCCCTTCTGGTACACCGGTCAGTGTCCGCTCATTGACAACGGGAACCTGATACTTGCCCCTGCCGGAACAGACACGCTGATGGTTGGCGTTGATCTGAAGAGCGGCAAAATATCCTGGAGCACGGAAAACAAGATCGGACTGAAAATGTCACACTCCTCCATCATGCCTATGGTACTCAATGGAACCAAGACCTATACCTACATCGGCGTGGGAGGCGTATGTGGAGTATCGGGCGAGAAAGGGACAGAAGGCAAACTGCTCTGGAATACCAGCAAGTGGCAACCTTCAGTCGTGGCTCCATCGCCGCTGCAAATCAGCAGCAATCAGATCTTCCTCGTAGCTGGTTATGGTGCCGGCGGCGCCTTGCTGCAGGTGGATAAAGGAAATAATGGCTGGGATGCCACAATCAAAGACAGTTATAAGGCCAATGCGGGAATGTCAAGCGAACAGCAGACGCCCATCAACTATCATGGCACACTGATCACCATCCTGCCGAAAGATGGCGGCGGTATGCGTGAACGCCTGGCAATGTATCAGCCCGACAATCTGCATTCGCCCATCTGGACCTCGGCTGCAGATGAGCGTTTCGGACTGGGTCCTTACCTGATGATTGACAATCTGCTCTTTGCCTTCAAGGAAGACGGTGAACTCTATACCTATCGGGTAAACCAGAAGTCTATGGAACTGCTGCGCAAACAGCGTGTCATGGAGGAAGGTATTGATGCGTGGGGTCCGATTGCCTACGCTGACGGTCTTCTCCTGCTGAGAGACTCCAAGACGGTAAAGTGTATCAGGGTGTTTGAGTGAAAGGTTAAAAAGGTAAATAGGTAAATAGGTAAAAAGGTTAAATGAACCGACGTAAATTTTTAAGAATAACAGGCTCGGCTGCCATCGGAACCGCTATCATCTCGGTAGTGGGAACCGGAGTGTGGCGGATGTTCACCAATCCGAAGAATCTCTTCTACGGAAGCCAGCGATCCAAATCGCCAGAGCTGCTGAAGGAGGATGGAACCTTTGTTTCACCTTACCGCCGCACTTTCGGATTCGAGGTACCCGACAAAATTCTATCAATAGCAGTAAATAATGGCAGTATCTATGTTGCCACTCCTGCACATATTTATATATATGGTATAAGTGGAGAGATACAGCAGGACTTTGCTACAGCAGAAGACTTGAGAGATCTGACCCTATACAATGACCAAATCTACGCTCTGTTTGCCAACAAGGTGGAGGTCTATGATCGTTTCGGACAGCAGGAAAGAGCGTGGGAGGCTTGCAGCGAGAACTCTGATTACTGCAATTTCGCCGTCTGCGAAGCGGGCGTGTTTGTGACGGACGTTGCCAACAAGAATATCTGTAAGTACAACCTGGATGGCACGCTGTCACGGTTCATCAACAGTCCTTCCGGGTTCGTCCTACCCAGTCCTTATTTTGCAATCACAGAGAATGATGGAATGATCTATTGCGCCAATCCGGGACGCCATCTCATTGAGCAATATACAGCAGAAGGAGAGTTTGTACAGTCATTCGGCAAAGCAGGTGCACAGGCAGGAGCCTTCAGCGGATGCTGTAATCCGGCACAGATCAGTGCTGCCAATCACGGCGAATTGCTAACTTCTGAAAAGGGAATACCACGCATCAGCTGCTATGCTCCGGATGGAACTTTCCGCAGTATTCTGCTCGATGCCAAGGCGCTGGGCGGCGGCAAAGATGCCTATCAAGCCCGCATCATGGGCGACAAGCTGGTGGTGGCAGGGCATCAGAAAGTATCCATATTCCAATACAACAGGAATTTGAGCCAACAGACTGCGTGCGGACAATGTACGAGAAACTGTCCTCTGAAAGTTAATATTTGACCCTTATGGAAAACAAAGATAAGATTCAAAGACCGATAGATAGACGGGACTTCCTGCGCAAATGCGGATCCTTCCTTGCAGGAGGAGCAGCATTGGCAACCGGCGGCATCCTCTTCTCCAAAGCAAAAGGAAAAGAGAGTGACACCTTCTGGCAGATTGATCCGTATGCCTGCGTACAATGCGGCAGATGTGAGACCGACTGTGTGCTTCCGGTTTCGGCGGTGAAATGTTTCCATGCCAATCGTGTATGCGGCTACTGTGACCTGTGCGGAGGCTATTATCGTCCGAGCGTCAAAGAACTCAATACTGCGGCAGAAAACCAGATGTGTCCTACAGGTGCCATCAGCCGGAAGTTTGTGGAAGAACCCTATTTTGAGTACACTATTGACGAAAACCTCTGCAACGGTTGCGGAAAGTGCGTCAAGGGATGTACCTCTTTCGGCAACGGATCCCTCTTCCTGCAGATCCAGCAGGATATCTGCCAGCAGTGTAATGAATGTCAGATTGCCAAAGTCTGCCCATCGGATGCCATCCGGCGTGTCTCGGCTGACGAAGCCTATAAACTGAAAGATCATGCGTAAAAGAATACTCACATACATCGCCTTGGCTGGCACATCGCTGCAGGCTATGGCAGAAGCCAGGTTTCCGAAGCCAGACTTCACTTCAGGCTACGAATATCCGGAGATTCTGCATGGCATGCCTATGGAGCAGCTTTGGAACGTGGTAGATATCGTGCTGCTGGTAGCAATGATGTGTCTTGTGACCTGGGCTGCATACAAGCAGCGCAGCCGCAAGGTCATCTACACCACTTCGATCATCTCGGTATTGTATTTCGGATTTTTCCGTAGCGGATGCGTATGCAGTGTAGGTTCAATCCAGAATGTAGTGCTGGCTTTGACCGACTCTACCTATCATCTGCCCTGGTTCGTGGCACTGCTGTTTCTGGTGCCTATTATCTTTGCGCTCTTGTTCGGCAGAGTATTCTGTTCAGGCGTCTGTCCTCTGGGCGCAATCCAGGAATTGGTCAATGTGCGAAATTTCCGCATCTCAAGAGCTGTCTCATCGGCGTTAAGCATTATCCCGTGGATGTACCTTGCCTTCACAATCCTTTATGCAGCCACCCGAAGCCAGTTCCTCATCTGCCGCTTTGACCCATTCATTGGTATATTCCGATTGGGCGGCGATATGGGTATGATTATCTTCGGCATAGCTACACTGTTACTCTCTACCGTTGTAGGTCGTCCTTTCTGTCAGTTTCTCTGCCCTTATGGAGCTCTGTTGAGTATTTTCAGTTCGCTGTCATGGAAGAAGCTGAAGATTACTGATCAGAAATGTATCAACTGTGCCTTGTGCAGCAAATCCTGTCCGGTGGATGCCATACGTACACCTCAATCCGGCAAGCATACGGACAATGGGAACAAGGGAATCCGTCGCGTCATCCTGCTTGCCCTCCTGCTTCCACTTTTCACCATTGCCGGCGGAATGCTGGTGGGTGAGAACAGTGATGCGTTGAGCCGTGCCCACAAGGATGTCTATCTCTATGACCAGCTCATTGAGCAACAAAACAATCCAGAATTTGAGGAAACAATTGAGGTAGAGACCTTCCACGCGATGGGCCGTAAAATTGAAGACCTGGAGGTTACCGTCAACGAGATACAGCGTGACTTCAGGTTCTGGTCATGGATTGCAGGAGCGCTGATTGGCTTCGTCATCGGATTCAAGCTCCTGAAACTGTCCCTCAAACGCAAACGCAACACTTATGAGATACTGAATGCTCACTGTACGATGTGTGGCAAGTGTTTTGATTACTGCCCTCGAAATAAAGCCCCCCTCAATCCTACCAAGCAGGGAAGGACGTTCGTCCGAGAAACATCTCATAACACCCAAACTCAACAAACCCATTAAACCACTCTCCTCTCATGAGAAAACTATATCGCAACATCGCTATCGTCACTGCCATCTTCATGCTGGCGTTAGCAGCTATGATGTCTGTCAGCTATTTCCAGATGCGGCAGGTTTCACCTCTCGAATCAGAGGTGTTGACTACGCTTAAAGAGCTTAACGAGTCTCATAGTGACAATGCCGAGCTGCAGCAACAGATCCGTCAGCTCGACCTGATAGCCCGCAAAGCCTATTTCGTACAGGAGAGTCATATCAAAACGGGTGGTTTCATCCTGTTGGCGATGGCGTTGATCCTTGTGGTATGCCTCAACCTCTACTACAAGGAATCAAAGATACTGCCCGAGAAGGAACTTGATCCGATAGATGAATGGATGACCAAAAGCAAGGCAAGGCACTACCTGTCAGGCATTGGCATCGGAGCATTAGCCATTGCCGTAGGATTTATCCTCTTCCAGCATATCAGTTTTCAGAAGGAAGAGAGTCAGGAGGAAGACACAACTTCCCTTTTGGCTGACGCAGAAGAGACTCCTGGCACCATGACAGAAGAAGTAGCTATGCCCGAACAAGTTTCTGAATCGGAACAGACTGCTGCAACGGATTCGGATCAGATTCAGGTAGCAGAGATTGCCGAAACAACACCGCAAGCAGAAGAAAAGAGCGCAGAAAGTCAAGAGTCTGCTGCTGAAGTGGAGGAACTGCCTGTTCCAAAAATCACTTCACATGGCTTCAGAGGCAATCAGTCGAGCGCCAAATCTTCAGCAAGAGGCATTGCTACTACCTGGGATCTGAAGAGCAAAAAGAATATCCTCTGGCAGTCACCCATCGCTCGTCACGGATATAATTCGCCTATCATCTCGGGCCGCAAAGTCTTTGTGACCGGAGCGGATGACAATGCACGCGAACTCTATTGCTACGACGTCTATACAGGAGAATTGCAGTGGAGCCTTCAGGCAGATAATATTCCGGGGTCGCCAGCCGCAATGCCTCGCGTCAACGGTGATACCGGACTTGCAGCCAGCACAGCCGCAACCAATGGTAGCCAGGTCTGCGCCATCTTTGCATCCGGCGATCTGATTTGTGCTGACATGGATGGCAACCGTCTTTGGGCAAAGAACATCGGACTTCCGGACAATCACTACGGCTATGCCTCTTCGCTGCTGATGTATGGCAAGGTACTCTTCATACAATATCAGAATAATGACAAAGCCCAAGTGCTTGCGCTCAATGCCGAAACTGGAAATGTGATCTGGAACAAGAGTACCAAGGATAAGATTTCCTGGAGTTCACCAATCATTGCCAATAGTGGCGGTAAGACACAGCTGGTTGTCATGGGTAATCCTGCCATTTCAGCATATAATATCAGCAATGGCAACGAGTTGTGGCGCGTAGAATGCTTGAGCGGCGAAGTCGGAGCCAGCCCTGTATGTTCAGATGGTATTGTTTACGGAGCCAGCGAATATGCTAAATGTATTGCGATAGACGGAGCTTCCGGTGAAATGCTTTGGGAAGCATCAGACTACCTCCCGGAGTGTTCGAGCCTCGCTGCAACTCAGGAACTGGTATTCTGTGCCACCAGCTACGGTATGGTATGCGCGTACGATGCCAAGAGCGGAGAACTGAAGGTTGAACATGACCTCTCGGAGGCATTCTATTCATCGCCAATGGTGGTGGATGGTAAAGTATATCTCTTTGCCAATAGCGGTAAGGTCTTCATCTTCTCGTCTAAAGATTTCAGCCTCATCAACTCATTTGATACCGGTGAGAAGACCTTTGCAACGCCAGCCTTCACAGATGGAATGATGGTGGTACGTACCGATAACTCGCTCTACTGCGTCAAGAAATAAGTTAGTATATGGAAGTAAGAAAAAGCTCGTGCGAGGACTGCAAGTTCCAATCTCCAGATGAAGCCGTACAGGCAATGGTACGCAGGACTGATGCTATCATTGACCGCATCGGGACACGACGAAAGATGATCATACCGCTGCTTCAAGCCATCCAGCAGGAATTTAACTATCTGCCTTCGGATGCTTTGAACCGACTCTACGAACGGACAGAGATTGACCGTGCGCAGCTGATCAGCGTATCATCCTTCTATTCCCAGTTCCGTATGGTACCTTATGGCAAACATATTATTAAGGTATGTATCGGAACTGCCTGCCACGTCAAAGGGGCAAACACGGTGTATGATGCCATCCGCCGTGAACTGAACATTGCTGCAGACAGCATCACTACGAATGACCGGCAGTATTCTGTGGAGCGAGTAGCCTGTCTGGGCTGCTGTGCTTTGGCCCCTGTTGTCCAGATTGATGATAAGATATTCGGACACGTTCAGCCTGGCCGCGTGCGTGAAATGCTTGAAGAGTTCGAGTCATTAAGCAGCCAGAGCAACAACAATGACCAGCAGGAAGATGAGAGCAAGGTACAGGGCGAAGTACGTATCGGACTGGAGAACTGCTGTCAGGCAAGCGGCACGGCTGAGATTCATGCCGCCATTCGCCAATCGTGCAAGGAACTTGGCATCAACGTCCGCATCAAACCAATCTCGTGCGTTGGAGCATGTAATCAGGTCCCGCTCATTGATGTAGCAATGCCTGACGGTCAGATCATCCGTTACCCGAACATCAAGCCGCAGGAGGTAAAGGAAATTCTGCTGCACCACTTCCGCCCTTCCAGCCGTTTGCGCAGACTGCGTAATGCCATCCTGAATCAGGTCAATACCTTCCATACAGACCAGACTTGGGATAACATACTCTGGACTCCAGAGAAAGAACGCACCCATGAAATCAATAACTTCCTGGGACATCAGCACCGTATCTCAACGGAGGGTTATGGACATCTGAACCCGTTGGACATTGATGAATATATTTCGCTCGGAGGTTTTGAGGCATTGCGTAAGGCATTAAAGCAGATGTCCCGACAGGAAATCATCGACGAGGTTTTGAAGAGCGGATTGAGAGGTCGTGGCGGCGGAGGATTCCCAACAGGACGCAAATGGCAGATGGTAGCCAACAACGCTGCAGAGAAACCTGCCTACATCATCTGTAATGGTGACGAAGGAGATCCAGGAGCATTCATGGATCGAATCCTGCTCGAATCCTATCCGCTTCGCGTCATTGAGGGACTTATCATTGCTGCTTATGCCGTTGGTGCTCGTGAAGGAATCTTCTATATACGTGCTGAATATCCGCAAGCCGTAATCCGTATCCGCAAGGCGCTTGAAATGTGCCGACAGAAGGGATTATTGGGTGAGCGCATCCTTGACACCGATTTCTCTTTCGACATCCGGGTATTTGAGGGTGCTGGCGCTTTTGTCTGCGGTGAAGAGACGGCACTCATTGCCTCCATTGAGGGCAAGAGAGGTTTCCCTCACCTTCGTCCACCCTACCCTGCCCAGTCAGGACTTTTCGGACAACCTACACTAATTAATAATGTAGAGACTTATAGCCAGATTTCCTACATCATTCGTCATGGCGCCGATACCTATGGCAAAGTAGGCACCGAGGGAAGCCGTGGCACCAAGGTATTTGCTTTGGCGGGAAAAGTTAATCATGGAGGACTTATTGAAGTGCCGATGGGAACTACACTGCGCCAGATTGTTGAAGAGATTGGCGGTGGAGTTGAGAATGGTGAAAAGCTCAAGGCGGTACAAACCGGAGGACCCTCAGGCGGTTGTATTCCTGCTGAACTTTGTGACGCAGAAGTTGACTTTGATGCCCTCAACCGAATGGGTGCTATCATGGGATCGGGCGGTCTGGTAGTATTGAGCGAATCAAGCTGTATGGTAGATGTTGCCCGCTATTTCCTGCGGTTCACCAGCGAAGAGTCTTGTGGCAAGTGTACTTTCTGTCGCGTCGGCATACGTCGAATGCTTGACATCCTTGACAAACTCGCCACAGGCAAAGCCAAGATGGAAGACATTGACCGACTGGAGGAACTGGCAAAGAGTGTCAGACTTTCTGCCATGTGCGGTTTAGGCAATACGGCGCCAAATCCTGTGCTCTCGACGTTGAGATACTTCAGGCACGAGTATGAAGAGCATGTGCAGGGAATCTGTCGTACAGGTTCGTGCACAGCCATGGTCAAGCTGCAGATTACTGACGATTGTGTAGGCTGTACCAAGTGTTCGCGTTCGTGTCCTGCCAACGCCATTGATTATACTCCCTATCAGAAGCACATCATTCAGACCGATGTCTGCACGCAATGCGGTTTGTGCATAGACGAGTGTGACTATCATGCAATAATTAAGGTTCCGACATCCTGAACGTCCGTTCCTATCACACCATTTTCACTCCTCTTATAGATTCCGCAAGCCAAAAGTACCTTTATCACATATAAAAACTTCCAACAGAAGAAATCAAAATAAATCATGGCCTTTGACTACAAAATTGATTATCTTTGGGTCCTCTCGCGAAGTAATATCAAGACTTCTTTATGCTGTGAGGATTCTTTATCGGAGAATAATATGGGTAATTTTGGGATGTGCTAAGTATAACAACACCTATATACTTTTTCATTATGAAAATAACAGTCAACGGCAAAGAACTTGAGGTCTCTGGTCAGGATCCGCTGATCGTAGAACTCCGCAAAGCAGGATACGACGTTCCGTCGCTCTGCTTTTCGCAGGAAGCCCAGCACCAGCCTTCATGCATGGTTTGCGCTGTCAGAAACGAGGCAAATGGCAAGATGATCCCAAGTTGCGGAACCTTCCCAACGGAAGGCATGGCTATTGATACACTGTCTGACGAGGTGGCAGAGATACGAAAGATGTCTCTGGAGCTCTTAATCAGCGACCACCGCGCCGATTGCGAAGCCCCTTGCACCATTGTGTGTCCGTCGCACATTGATGTTGCCCAGCTCCTGCTCTATTATGACCGAGGAGAGATGGACCGTGCCTATTCGCTGCTCAAAGCCGAAACAGATGTGACCACATTGCCTTGCGCCACCTGTAAGGCGCCATGTGAGAAAGCCTGCCGCCGTGGACGAATAGATGAGAGTGTGAGCATACGCGAGAAAATAGCCGAAATAGCGGCACAGTCTGCAAAGGAAGTTTCTGATGCAGCATCAATAGCTAATATTTCCAAAGAGGCCTTCGCCTCACGCATCTCACAATACAACGAAACAGAAAAAGCATGGCTCAAAGAGGAATATTCGCAGCCATCACGATGCCTGCATTGTGCTTGCGAAGGTCGCGAAAAGTGCAGATTAAGAGCACTTGCTACTGCTGCGCACATCAAAACCTCACGCTATGGCGTTGATTCAAGACTTCCGGTCAAGGTTCAGCAGCACATCGTGGGAAATCTCTATTTCGAACCAGCCAAGTGCGTCCGTTGCGGTCTTTGTGTATATAATACTAAAGATGGCTTTACATTCATGCACAGAGGTTTCGACATGGAGGTTGTCATTGCTGATCAGTGCAAGAAGAATGTCAACGAAGATATTGCCCAACTCTGCCCTACCGGAGCATTATTTGTGGTAAAATGAAATATCTCTATTATATATTTCTGATCTGCCTGCTGACATCCTGCGGAGCAACGAGCACACAGGAGAATAGCGAACGGATGGAATGGAGCATCTTCAGAGGTTATCCATCCCTCTGCGGCTATACCTCATGCTCATTGCCAGATAATCCTGCATTGACGTGGAGCATTTCAAGACAGACTCGCACCGTAGCTGCGCCGATTGTCTATGATTCGGTCGTATATACACTGAATAGAAAAGGTGAACTGATTGGCTATACGCTGGATGGTGATTCTTGTCTCAACTATAATATTGGTAATCCTGTAGAAGCCTCATTCATCATTGACAAAGACAGGATTTTCATAGGCAGAATAGATGGAATGGTCATGGCACTTGCTATTCATCGGGATGTTATGACTGGCAAAAGAGATATCTCCGAAATCTGGAGTTTTGAGACAGAGGGACAGATCTCCGCTTCGCCCAACATCATAGAAGAATGCCTGCTCATCGGCAGTTATGACAATTATATGTACGCATTGGATGCTGCTACCGGTAACGTAATCAACCGATACGAAACAGGATATTATATAAATGGAGCAGCCGCCATCAGCCACAGGAATCTGGTATTCGGAGGGTGTGATTCTTGGCTTCGCATCATCAATACTGACACAGGATTGGCGTGCGACTCTCTGCTACTGGACAGTTACGTTCCTGCATCGCCTGCCATCTGGGAAGATGCCGTCACCATCAGTGACTACCAAGGCAATGTTTACGACATCCGCGTAGATACCAATGGCAAGATCCTTTCGCACAAAAAACTGCATGAGGCAAGCCGGAATGATGGCGAAGAAAGCGAGGGATCAGTAGCCATGCCTACCGTGACAGCCGATGCCGTCTATCTCCTGACAGGAGACCGTTATCTCACTCGCATCAATCGTAAGGATGCTTCCGTAGCATGGCAAAAGATGCTTCGGGGCACCAGTGGAGAATGCGCTCCGCTGGTTGCACAAGACAAAGTGCTGGTTTGTACGAAAGATGGTCATGTCTCTATCTTTTCTGCACAGGACGGCGCAGAGTTATGGCACTATGAAGTGGGTGAACAGATCATTGCATCGCCTGCAATCATTGACCAAAGCTTCTTTATTCTAACTTCAAGAGGAACTCTATTATGCTTCAATTGACCGATATAACTAAATGTTACGCTGATGGCTCTGGCAAACGCGTAATCCTCGACCAGCTCTCGCTACAGGTTGAGGAGGGCAGTTTCATTGCTATCACGGGCGAATCGGGCGCCGGCAAAACCACGCTGCTCTCCATTCTGGGGACGCTGCTCGATGCTGATTCCGGCAGTTATATATTGGACGGAAAAGAGATGCTGTCCATCCGTGACGAAGCAGCGTTGGCAAAAATCAGGAATCAGGAAATCGGGTTCGTATTTCAGGATCATCGCCTCCTCCCTCAATTCACAGCGTTGCAGAACATCCTTCTCCCTGTCCTTGCCCAGCATAAGCAATGTCCCGAAGAAAGTGTGAATCATGCCGAAGAGCTGATGAGATTCCTGGGAATAGAATCATTGAAGGATCAACCTATCACAACACTCTCCGGTGGAGAAAAGGCACGAGTAGCCATCTGTCGGGCTTTGATCAATCGTCCACACATCCTTTTGGCAGACGAACCGACAGGTCAACTTGATGCTGCGAATGCCCAAACCATTGCCAATGTTTTCCGCAAGGTTTGCTCGGAACTGCATACCACCATTATCATGGTCACTCACTCCGAACAGATGGCACAGGTTGCTGATATCATCTACCGACTTAAGGATGGCAAACTAATATGAATACTACCCTCATCGCACAAAGCCGCCGCCACTACAGCCGATTCTATCGGTTGGTAGTGCTTGCTGTCATTGTCATGATGGCGGTTTTGACGGGTAGTTTGCTATTGGGAGATTCGGTCAAAGGCACGTTGACGGACCGTGTATATGAACGATTGGGCAAGACAGAGACCATCATCACCAGTGGTACAGGATTCCTTGATGAGGAGATCATGCAATCAGATCTTTTTGCTGATGCCCGAGGTTATTTGCTGATGCAGGGCTTTATATCTGATGACCAGCGCTACATTCCAGTGTATGTCTGGGGCAGTGATCATGATTCAATAGATTACGGAGACGCCATCATTAATCAGCCGTTGGCTAATCAACTTCATGGCAAGCAGGACATCGTGCTCCATCTGCCATCTCATAATCTGGTTCCTTCGGGCAGCCTTTTCGTTACCAAGAGCTACGCCACACAGCTCCGTCTCCACATTGATGGCGTGAAGAATGTGGCGCAAGGCGGCAACCTGTTGCTCAAGAATGAACAGACCCTGCCGCTCAACATTTTCGTGAATCGTGAGGAACTGGGCGAGATCATGGAACTGGAGCATCGCATCAACCTTATCCTTTCAGAGCAGGTCATAAGCGAGGAGCAGTTTGCGCAAATCTGGACGCCATCCCTCTCTGGCATTCATGACAGTAGCAATACCGTCACTTCTGACCGCATTTTCCTTCCCGAGAATATCGTGCAACAATACCAGCCGGAGAATACCTATTTCTCTTATCTGGTCAATGATATTACGCATGGTGCTGACAGCATTCCCTATTCGTTTGTTACGGCTGTCAGCAGTTGGAACGGCAATCGCTTGGCTGGGCAAGAGATGATACTTTCCGATTATGCAGCTTCACGTTTGCATGTCACTACCGGTGATACTGTGCGGATGAGTTATTTCCTCTCGCGCAATCTGAAGAATCTTTCTACCGCCGAACAGAAGTTTGTTGTGACGGATATCGTTCCCCTCTCCCAGCTGATGGCAGACACTTTGCTTTCTGCCCAGTTCCCAGGACTCAGCAACGTGGAGAAATGCACCGATTGGGACAGTGATCTGCCCATTGACATGAACCGCATCCATAAGATAGACGAGGACTATTGGTATGACTATCATCAGACTCCTAAAGCGCTCGTCTCATACGATGCTGTAGTGGCTGATTGGACCAATACGATGGGCATCGCCACCGCTTTGCGCCTCCATCCGGAAGACAAAGCTGTATCACTCACGCCCGGAGACTGCCAGCTGACCATCTATTCACCCAAGGCATCCGGACTCTATGCTGCAACTCACGGCACAGACTTTGCGAGTCTTTTTCTGGCGCTGGCATTCTTCATCATCCTCTCTGCCATCCTTTTGATGCTCAATCCTGTGGCAGAGATGTTTGCTCTACGCCAAACGGAGACAGAACTCTATTGTCAGTTAGGTTTTCCGCGTTCCGAGATTCGTAAAATGTATTTCCACGAGGCATTTCTGGTTGCTTTGGCAGCCTCTCCCTTCGGTGTCCTTGCTGGAATACTCTATTCGGGCATCACCCTTTGGCTATTAGGCAATGTATGGAGCGGAGCCACCCATACCGAGGGATTCTCGCTGCACGTCCATCTCACTACACTTTGTATCGGATGGTTTGCAGGAATACTAATCATAGCCATCTCGCTCTATTATATAATAAGTAGAACCATCAACAGAAAGTCATGATCATCCTATTTGTCATAAGCGGATTTCTCTGGATTGTAGCTTTCGGATGGCTTTTGCAACATTATATCCGAAAGAGAGCTACGCGGGAAGAGCCACTCTGGAGTCGCCAGCAGCGGATGTGGCAGAGTATCTTCGCCTCACGCCGCCAGCACCTCCTTGCCTACTGGGCATTAAGTATGGGAGTCTTCACAGTATTCGCCGTCGGACTCTGCCGTCCGGATTTCACGGATGCAGCAATGTTTGGCAAAGCTACTGGCGGATATCAGCTCTACATTGACAGTCGTGTCCCTGTGCAATATGACCTAAACAGTCCGGAGGTCAGGCGCAAACTCTCCATTGATGCCCTGCCTGAAGATACGAGGTTCCTCCATTTCATGCGGCATTCTGCGGACGAAGCCAGCTGTCTGAATCTGAACAAAGTGGAGATTCCAACAGTTTTAGGCATCGAATTGTCCGAAATGCACTGTTTTGGCATCACCGAAAACAAACCTTTGAGCCTACCCGCAGTCTATATAGATGAGGAGGCGCTCATCTGGAGTATGATGAAGTCGCCTGGCGATACAATCTTTTACACGGATGGTCTTGGCAAAAAGGTCCCCGTGCTGATAGCAGGAAGCTACCCGACTGGAATCTTCCACGGCAATGCAATCATGCAGGCAGAAGATTTCCGTCAGTTGTGGCCTGAAGAATCTGGCATCGAAGTGCTGTTGGTCAAAACGCCTCATCCTGCCGCTACCGCCGAACTGCTCTCTGTGGCGATGAACGAATACGGATTGATAATCCAAACTACAGAAGAGCGAATGAGGATGTTCTTTGAGGTTACTGACACGTATCTCCTCATTTTCCTGACCTTGGGAGGACTGGGACTCTTGCTCGGCATCTTCAGCCTCATCATCATCGTCCGAAAGAACCTAACGGCACAGCAATCGGATATACAGCAATATCTGGCATTAGGTTTCTCTCGCAAGACCCTCTCTGCTATGCAGCTCCGTGAGAATCTGATCGTCCCCTTCTACGCCATAATGGCAGGTGGTTCGGGTGCTTTGATCAGCATCAGTGCCAATGTGACCGGAGCCGGCATCCAGACGCTCTTCCTAGCCGCCTTGAGCCTTGCGCTTTTGTTATTGAGCGTCTATTGGGGCATCCGAAGCATGGTGGTCAAATGGGTAGGCTCCACATCAACGCAAAATAACTAATAATAGATCCCCGAATCAACGAATCCCCGAAATCTCGAATTATCAAATTATCGAATCATCGAATCATCGAAATCTCGAATCATCGAGAAATCGAGAAATCGAAAAATCGAAAAATCGAAAATCAAAAAATCGAGAAATCAAATCACCGATAATCCCCCCGCAATCATCAAAAAAACAACAATATGAAGAAGTTCTCTCTCGCACTCTGTGCACTCCTCACCCTGACCGCTTCTGCCCAGCAGATCGGTTTCCGCAGTGACAACCATTGCGGCATCTACAAGAACGAAAAGAATCTGCTCAAACAATGGCCAGCCGAAGGTCCACAGAAACTCTGGACGGTCAGCGATGCCGGCAAGGGCAATTCAAGTGCTGTAGCCTGTGACGGATTTATCTACACTTCCGGTCTTACCGAAGACGAACAAGAGGAGCAGATTTCCTGCTACAAACTGGATGGCACCAAAGTGTATCAGTCCGTGTTCGGCAAGGCTTGGACCAAGTCTTTCCAAGAGACACGCTGCACGCCTGTAATTGATGGTCCACGTCTCTACATCGTGAGTGGCATGGGCGAAATTGCCTGCCTCAATCGCGCTGACGGCAAAGTCATCTGGAAGAATGACTACTGGACCAAATACGACATCACACCTAATGATCAGGGCATCTGTGAACAACCGCTCATTGACGGCAATCGCATCATCATTACGGTCAATGGCAAAGAGGTTTGTATGGTAGCTTATGACAAGCTGACGGGCAACACCCTCTGGGAGACTCCAGGATTGGGCGACGTGGCTCAATATATGGCATCAAGTATCATTGAGTGGAACGGACATCGTCAGGTCATTGCTGGTTCAGAATGCCATATCTACGGCATCGATCCAGAGACAGGACGCATGGTATGGAATGATGACAAGTGGACTCCTGTGTTCAATGAGACCAATAAGAAGCAATGGTACAACACCATGATCAATGCCGCAGTTTTTAAGGATGGCTACCTACTCATCAGCCAAGGAGACGGACATGGCTGTCATATTTATAAGATGGCAGATGATCTCTCTTCGGCTGAATACCTTTATAAGAATCGTGAATGTGACTTCTACATCGGTGGCATGATTGAGATTGACGGCATCGTCTATGGCAGTACAGGCGGCAAGAACGAATGGGCAGCCGTTGACATCAAGACCGGACAGACCCGTTATCATGAGGCATGGAAGGGTGGCAAAGCCCGTGGTGCTATCATTGCAGCCGATGGAATGTTCTATATGTTCGACGAGCGCCGTGGCTTCCTCGGCTTGGCAAACATCAATCCTGACAAACTGGATGTAGTCAGCGAATTCCGCTTTACTGATGGTGCAGGAGCATGCTTCTCACATCCATCCATCTTTGACGGTGTACTCTATGTGCGTCGTGGCACAGCACTGACTGCATTCAAGGTTTCAATGGAATAATGGATTAAGACATCCGCGTACCATAATTGCAGACAATATCTTCTCAAAACATTATAATACAAAATTATGAAATCTTTTCTCCCGCTCCTTTTCGGAGCTTTAGCCATTAGTGCTTCGGCACAAGTGACACCTTATGGTTGGCGTGGTCCAGAACATAACGGCAACTATCCAGACAAGAATCTGCTGGCTTCATGGCCAGCTGAAGGTCCACAGCTCGTTTTCGAAACCCTCGATGCTGGCAAGGGCTACTCCTCTCCTCTCGTTGTTGGTGATCGCATCTACATCACCGGCATGAATGAGGATGAGACGCAGGAGGTATTCCAGTGCTATGATCTCACGGGCAAGAAACTCTATTCTACAGCTTACTCAAAGCCTTGGGACAAGTCTTATCCAGAGACACGTACCACTCCTGCTATCGTTGATGGCAAGGCTTACGTCATCAGTGGTGCTGGCCAGGTGGTATGTATCAATACCAAGGATGGTAAGATTGTATGGAGCGTAGATGGCGGTTCTACTTACGGCAGAAAGACCGGTATGTGGGGAACCTCTGAGTGTCCGCTCGTCTATGATGACAAAGTGATCTATACCCCATGCGGCAACCAGACTACCATGGTGGCTCTTGACCGAAACACAGGCAAGGAAATCTGGAAGACCCGCTCATTGGGCGATAAGTCCGGCTATGTTTCTCCTATCATGATCGAATACAAAGGAAAACGCCAGATTGTAGGTTCTACTGCCATGAATGTAATAGGTGTAAACCCAGACAATGGTGAGATTGAATGGACCTTCGACAACTGGGGACCTAAATATTCTGGTCAAGCCGGTCGTAACGATAATATTGCCCCTAACTCTGCTCTCTATAAGGATGGCAGGATCTTCTTCTGCCATGGTTATGACATCAACGGTTTCCAGCTTAAGCTTGCGGATGATCTGAAGAGCGTAACCTGTACCTGGCGCACAGAAACACTCGATACTCATCATGGTGGCTACGTGCTCGTAGATGGCAAGATCTATGGTTCAAACTGGATCAACAACAATGACGGCAACTGGTGCTGCCTTGACTGGGAGACTGGTAAGACTGATTACGAAGAGAAGTGGGGCGGTGGAGCCGGCAAGGGTTCTATCATCGCGGCTGACGGCAAATTGTTTGTCTATGATGAGCGTCGCGGCAATGTAGGTCTCGTCAATCCTAATCCAGCCAAGTTTGACGTTGTGAGCAAGTTCCGCGTTGCCAAGGGTAGCGGTCCATATTGGGCACACATGACCATTGACAATGGTATTCTCTACCTGCGTCACGGTGAGCTGCTGGCAGCCTACAAAATCAAGTAATACTTTTTTTTCATTACCAAATACACTAATCACCAATAATTCACTATGCAGAATTTCAGTTATTATGCTCCAACCCAAGTGGTGTTTGGCAGCGATTCAGAGGACAAGGTAGCGTCTTTGATCAAGAAATATGGTGGCACCAAGGTACTGCTTCATTATGGCGGACAGAGCGCCATCAAGTCAGGCCTTCTGCCAAAGGTTGAACAGATTCTCAAGGAGGCAGGCATCAGCTATGTAAGCCTGGGCGGTGTTGTACCGAATCCTCGTCTCAGCAAAGTTCATGAGGGCATTGAGCTCTGCCGCAAAGAGGGTGTAGATTTCATCCTTGCAGTAGGTGGCGGCAGCGTTATCGATTCATCCAAGGCAATCGGTTATGGCATCAATTATGAAGGCGACGTATGGGATTTCTATACCGGAAAGGCAAAGCCACAAACTTTCGTTCCTCTGGCCACTATCCTCACTATCCCAGCAGCAGGCAGTGAGATGAGCAATTCAAGTGTAATTACCAACGAGGATGGTGACATCAAGCTCGGCTATAGCAATAACCTCTGCCGTCCAAAGTTTGCCATCATGAACCCGGAGCGTACCTTCACCCTTCCTGCTTGGCAGACCGCTTGTGGCATCACCGATATGATTATGCACACCATGGAGCGTTATTTCAGCAAGGATGATGATATGGAGATTACTGATGCCATCGCAGAGGCATTGATCCGTACCTGTATGACCGAGGCTCCCAAGGCGCTCCAAAACCCAACTGACTATATCTCACGTGCCAATATCATGTGGGCTGGCAGTCTTGCACACAATGACCTGACTGGCTGTGGCACCACTGGCGACTGGGCAACTCATAACATTGAGCACGAGCTTTCCGGTAAGTTTGACGTAAGCCACGGAGCAGGTCTTGCTGCTGTATGGGGTAGCTGGGCTCGTTATTCACGTGAGGAGAATATGCCTCGTTTCGCACGTTTTGCCAAGAACGTGATGGGTGTCAACACCACTGGCATGAGTGACCTTGAGGCTGCTGAAGCTGGCATTCAGGCTATGGAGCGTTTCTTTGAGTCTATCGGTATGCCTACCAGCATCCATACCCTTCTGGGCAAAGAGGTATCAGAGGAGGAGATCCTGGACATGGCAGACAAGTGTACCCACGGTGATACTCATACCGTAGGTGGCCTGAAGATTCTGGGCAAAGAGGACGTTATTGCCATCTACCGCATGGCAAAATAATCCCGCAAGGTAACTCCCCACTGAGATGCTTACCATTCATTTCACCCTCCTGGTGGTGACTGGACGGCAATCTTCAAATCAAAGATCTCGGAATTGACGTTTATGTAATCCAACATCAATTCAAAGATTCGCAAATTGACGTTTGTGTAATCAAACATCAATTCAAAGATTCGTAAATTGACGTTTGTGTAATTAAACATCAATTTAAAGACTTTTAATTCTTTGCCGCGAACCTTCGGCATACAATTTAAGACCCGCAAATGGGCGCCAAGATCCTTGGCATCCATTTACGGGTCTTTAAATTGATGTTTGTGTATATAAACGTCAATTCCGAGCATTCAGAACCGAAGTCCTATACTGAAATCAACGTTCTGGTATTTCTCCTTCAGCTGCCTCTGTGACAGAAAGGAAGTGATGTCCGCTGTATAGCGAAGTCCCAGATAGTAGCGGTGCAGGTAGATACCGCAGCCGGCGTTCCATCCTAACTGAAAGCGATGTGCATCCTGATCGAAAAAATCAAATGTCTCTCCCTTCACTCGGTTATTTGCCACAAGGTTGAGTTTTGCGTTCAATCCTGCCGAGGGTGCCAACACCAAAGCATCCGTTATTCGGTACAAGTAAGCCAGATTGATAGGGGAACTGAAAGTAAGCAGCTGCGTGTTGATTTCCTCCTGACTAATGAGATATGAATCACCCCAATATTCAATTTCTTCTGTACGACGCACATAGCTACCCTCCGGACCTACTTCAAGAAAAAGCGGAAGGCGATGGTCAGTCACATTGATGCCGAACAGATAGCCGACATTCATACCATACAGGTTGTGAGTGCTCACTGAAGTAATGCCGTGGCTCGATGTGACTGGTTGAGTGATGGCAAAGCTGAAGTTGAGCCGCGAATAGTTCTGCATATCGGTATCAACCGTCTGCCCAGAGACAAAGCAAGGAAGGAACCACAGAAGCATAGCTGCCAGGCAAGCATGCCGAATGAAGGCAGAAGTATGAGGCTGATGCAGCCACGTATTCTTAATCTTGTTCATAGACTTATAAAGGTTTATCGGGTGCAAAGATAAGCAAAATCCTCCGAATTGCCAAACCTTTGCGTCCGATATTTTAAGATTTGATCGTTTATTTTGATTCCAATACACCTATTGTCTGTATTGCCAGAGCAAAGATAGCATCTTATCGAGACAGAATTGCACGTTTCTGTCATTTTATTGCCCATTATTTCGCTAGTTATTCTTTTTTTTATTATCTTTGCGGGCGTAATATATATAGATATGGATTATGAAAAAGAACGAAATCGTACAAAAAGCGTTTTTGCCGTCAACGGTTAAAAAACACGATTTTTGATCGATAGTAGGATTTCGTGAAACATCATAATCTAATAACTAAGACAGAATGAAAACCGAAGAAATAAAAGACTTATTCGATAGATTTGAATCTATTGCTTGCGAGTACCAGGGTGTGGAATGCTGGAGTGCTCGCGAACTATGCGGCTTGCTTGGATATGCCAAGTGGCAGACGTTTGAAAATGTTTTAGACAAAGCGCAAGAGGCTTGTCAAAACGCTGGTGTAGAAGTTGCTGACCATTTTACCGGCGTCAGTAAAATGGTTCAACTGGGAAGTGGTGCAGAGCGTGAGATTAACGATTTCATGCTAACTCGCTATGCCTGTTACCTCATTGCTCAAAATGGTGACCCACGCAAGCCAGAAATATCATTTGCACAGAACTACTTTGCCGTACAGACACGTATAGCAGAGATGGTGGAACGCCGAGTATTGGAATACGAGCGCGTGAAGGCGCGTCACAAATTGGCGGAGACAGAGAAGCAGTTGTCGGGTGTGCTCTATGAACGAGGCGTTGACGATAAGGGCTTTGCTATAATTCGAAGCAAAGGTGATGAAGCACTTTTCCACATGAATACAGCTATGCTGAAACGTCGGCTTGGTGCACCAGACAGACGTCCTGTTGCCGATTTTCTCCCTACCATCAGCATTAAGGCGAAGGACTTTGCAGCAGAGATGACAAGTGTAAACGTTCAGCAGAAAGACCTTCGAGGAATGACGTCCATCGAAAGAGAACACATAGACAACAACAAAGCTGTACGTGACATGCTCCTCAGCCGTGGTATTGTTCCAGAACAACTGCCAGCAGGAGAAGATGTCAAGAAGGTTGAGCGAAGATTAGCATCGGATGAGAAGAAGATGCTGCCGAAGAAATAATCGACAATTAGAAATAATATGGCATACTATTCAAAAACGATACAGGAAGAAGAACTGAAGAATAAAGTCAGAGAAGAATGGTTCGCAGGCTACGACAATACGGGGATCCCAGGCAAGGTGGATTTCTACGTTGGTTATGATGGCTCATCATATCTCTGGGCAGAAGCTAAACGTGGTGTGAAACGCGATATTTATGAACAGTTCGTACAGCTTATCCTGACTATTGGAAAGGATCGTCGTTTTAAAGAGATCATAGGGACTGGTACTACTGACCTCAGAGGTCAATATGTCAGTCCCTTTGACCATTAACAAATCTTACCTTTTGCTCAATAATATGTAACTACTCAGCACCCCCATTCAAACATTCTTCGAAGCGAGAATGATGCAGAATCGTGTCATGTCGAGATTACACCATTTCTGTCAAATTAGGGCGAATGGAATATGACCAGACATATTCGTGCCCTACCTCCATGAGGTCTGAAAAAGTGCTGAAAAAACTTTTTATACTTT
>JAZLJN010000132.1:0-8909 GCA_045617885.1 Bacteroidales bacterium
GTCTTCTGACATCTTTGTCTATAACCCCTCAACACATGAAATCCTTATGGATTCCTTGATCTCGACCCCAGATTGGTCAGAGAACTGCCCTGTGTTCGCACCTGATGGCAAGAAACTGTATTTCATTACCTGCAAGCAGCAGGAGTATCCTATGCACTATCAGGACGAGCGATACAACCTTTGCAGCATCGATTTCAACCCCGAGGACGGGACCTTCGGCAATCGGGTCGACACGCTGTTCAATGCCGTCGCCATGGGCAAGAGCCTGACTTGGCCGAAGCCATCATACGATGGCAAGTTTATCATTTTCACGCTCCTTGACTATGGTTATTTCAGCATCTGGCATCATGAATCGGATCAATGGCTCTTGGATCTGGAAACGGGCGAGGCCCATCCAGTAACAGAAATCAACAGCGAGGATGCCGACAGCTACCATAACTGGAGTACCAACAGCCGATGGATAGTTTTTACGTCGCGTCGCGCTAATGGTTTGTATTCACAGCTCTTCTTGGCCTCAATCGATGAAAACGGCAATGCCACCAAGCCATTCCTGTTGCCGCAAGAGAACCCGCTGGAGTATTACGAAGAGACTCTTTACTCATTCAATACGCCAGACTTTACGCAGAACAAGGTCGTTTTCGATACATCGATGGCCGAAAAGGAGATCCTGTCTGACCAGCGTGTCCAGACTGTTGCCAAATAGATGATTCTAACAGATTCTTAGTGATTGCTACGTTTTTATATAACAAGGAACTCAAAAAGGATTAAAAGGAAAAGTTCCCTGTATTTTGGTATCCGATCCAAATGTAAAGAACACGGATTAGACGGATTGAACTGATTTAACAGATATGTAAGCGTCGCAGACATCCGTTCAATCCGTTCGATTCGTTTAATCCGTGTTCTAAATACACATAGTCGTTTTTGATCGTTTACTAAAAAGAAAAAGGGTATGTCAAAGGTTTAGAGCCTAGACATACCCTTTTTCTTATATTATTCCGCCATCAAAATGATGGACGGGTTCTGATTAGTGATTAGTTAGCCCAACCACGAACCTGATGCATCTCCTTGTTAACCTCGAGCACAGTCTGTGGGAGTGGGAAGTACTCGTTCTTGCCAGCTACGAACTCAAGCTTAATGCCTGCGTCAGCAAATGGATGATGGATCTTGTAGTAGAGCTTGTGAGGCTTGGTGCCACCAGATGTCCAGTACTCATCCCACTGAAGAGGAATGTTGTCAAGTACCTTATCGTAGCACTGCTTAGCGATGCCCCAACGAACGATGTCGAAGTAACGGCAACCCTCGAACCACATCTCATACTGCTTCTCATCCTGGAGAACCTGAAGATCAACATTTTCAGAGATAGTCTTTGAATTAGCACGCTTCTGAATAGCGTTGATATACTTCTTAGCCTCAGCATTATTACCTGTAGCAATACAAGCCTCTGCGTAGAGGAGATAAGCCTCACCAAGACGCGCAATACAAAGGTTGGTGTTATTACATGTTGGACCTACAGAGAGATCAGCATCATTAGGATGCATCATCATCTTAACCTCCATAACGTCAGAGCGAGAGAATGAACCAGCCTCCTTCTTGATACCACGGTTTGCATCAAACTCCTTCTCAGCACGAGTAGCAAGTGTACCACCTGCCTCAACGTCATTCTTCCAAGGGCAAAGAATTGGATCGTAGAAGAACTCATCAGAGGTAAGGAAGGTAGCCTTACGACGATAGCTGTCAATGCCATCATTCTCAAGCATCTTGTGAGCGAAGTCCTGGTTGATAGAGCCACCGCCCCAACCACCGTCAGAGCAAATCTGTGGGTTCTTACCACCGCCTACGATATCATCACCACGCCAGTTAAGTACATTTGCAACCATCCAGTGACCACGGTTGTTACTAGGGCTCCAAGGTGCATTTCCACCAGAAGCAGCAGTATTTGTAACATAGTTGAACTCGAAGATCTTCTCCTCACAACCATCACCCTCTACATGGAAAAGATCACGGAAACGCTCACCTGGAACAAGAGCATAATTAGAAGACTCTACGAGAGGCTTAAGCATGCTTGCAGCCTTGGCATTGTCACCACCGAAGAGAGCAGCCTTACCAGCAACGAACTGAGCAAAGCCCTTCGTAACATACCATGCACCTTCCTTATCGGTCTGATCCTTACGCTCAGCGAGGCCTGACATAGCTTCCTCACACTCCTTAACACACCAGTCAAAGATAGCTTTCTGAGACTCAGCATTGGTTGGGATATCATCGGTAATAAGATGATCAATCAATGGTGGCTGATAGAATACCTGAGCGGCCAACATGTGAGCCCAGGCACGCATTACACGAGCCTCTGCTACCGCACGCTTCTTGATTTCTGTATTTGCATTCTCACCATCGAAATAGTGGATAATGAGGTTAGCAGAGTAGATTGACTTGTAGATATGGTTGTAGAGAGTATTGATACAACTAGAAGAAGCATCATAAGTAAACTCGTTAAAAATACGGAAGTCCGCATGGTCGTTGATATCACCACCTGCAGCAAACACATCATCTGCAGAGTAGTTAATCAAAGTAATATATGCGTTCCAGATACCCTCATTACCACTAATTTCATTAGAGAAAGTAGCATACATAGCCGTAACAGCCGAAACGGCATCGGCATCTGTCTTATAGAATGTCTCAGTAGAGCTTGCTCCCTTCTGCTCGATGTCGAGCATATCCTCACAAGAGGTTGCACACATCAAACCTGAAAGCAATGCAACTGACAAAAATATCTTTTTCATAATATTCTGTTCTGATTAATTGATTAGAATGTAACACTAAGACCAAGAACCATCTTGCTCATGTTAGGATAAGCACCCTTGTCAAGACCTGGGCAGTTATACTCCTGAGTACAGGTTTCAGGATCAAGGCCAGGATAGCTGGTGAAGGTGAAGAAGTCGTCAAACGAAACGTATGCACGTACATTCTGCATGTAAGCCTTCTGAGTGAGGCTGCTTGGCAAGGTATAGCCGAGCTGAATCTGCTTGAGCTTGAAGAATGAACCATCATAGATCATAGCAGAAGAACGCCAGAACTGACCAGAACCTGCTACAGAAGCTGCAGTTGGGAGCTTCTCTGACTTGAAGTCGTCATAGATGCCCTTAGCGATGTTGTTCCAACCGGTACGATAGAGACCGTAGTAAATATCGTTGCCAGCAGCACCTGCACCAAAGATAGCGAGGTCAAAGCCCTTATAAGCAGCGGTGAGGGTAACACCATAGGTCAAGGTTGGAAGACCAGAACCGATGTCACGGAAGTCCTCATCGTGTGGGTCATTGGTAGTACCCTTGAATACCTGCTCACCAGCCTCATTATACTCATAATGGTTGTAGAGAGCGGTGCCATCATTTGCACGGCCTGCATACTCATAACCACGCATGTACCAGATTGGGTGACCCTCCTCGAAGTAGCAACGAACTACCTCAGGGCTTGAACCCTCAACGGTAGCACCAGGGATGCGGTCGATAGATGGATCAAGGTAGCTGACCTTATTGCTCAAAGTAGCCATGTTTGCAGAAATACCATAGCTGAAGTCACCGATGCGGTCCTTCCAGCTCAACTCGATTTCAAGACCAGAGTTCTTAACCTTACCTGCGTTCTTGGTGATAGATGAAACACCAGATTCAGGCATTACAGGAGCATTTACAAGAAGGTCTTTTGTAATCTTCTGATACCAGTCAATGCCAAGAGAGAGGCGATCGCTAAGGAAACGGAAGTCTGCACCAAGGTCAATCTGCTCTGAAGTCTCCCAAGTAAGGTCTGGATTAGCAATACCGTTAGGCATTGAACCATAAGCTACTTCTGGAGTAGAACCATAGTTGTAAATCTGACTATTGGTTGCGATACCTGCGGTGTAAGCATAGTTATTAAGAACATTTACGTTACCGTTCTGACCCCAAGAAGCACGGATCTTACCGAATGACATGATCTCAGAAGCAACGTTGTCCTTGATGAATGCCTCGTTAGAGAAGGTCCAGCCTGCAGATGCAGAGAAGAACTTACCCCAGCGGTTATCCTTAGAAAGCTTAGAAGAGTCGAATGCGTCAGCACGGAAGTTAGCCTGCAAGCTATAACGGTTATCATAGCTATAGGTCAGACGTCCGAAGTAAGAGAGCGAACGAGCAACACCTGGAACACCACCGATATTCTTTGTAGTATTATCATTACCATTTACATAATTGAGGTAAATGTAGTTTGAAGCATAGTCCTTAAGAATATCTGGGCCAGAAGCGCTTGCATTCACACCGTTAGAGTTGCTCTGACGGAAAGACATACCTGCCATGGCTGTAACATTGTGCTTGCCGAAGTCCTGATTGTAGTTGATGAAGTTCTCCCACTGATACCAAGTACCGTTGTTACTTGAACCTGAAATAGCGTAGTTATCACCCTTAGTCATACCGTTGAGGTAGTAAGGGAACTCCCAGTTAGAAGAGTTGCTGAATGAAAGACGATAGCCCAAACGAGAGGTGAAGGTAATCTGCTTGATAGGAGAGATGTTCATGAAAGCAGTACCATTGACATTTACGCCATCGCTCTTGCTCATAGAGCGGTCACGCTGTGAGAATGGGTTACCACCAGAGAGACGCTGGTTGAAGTAAGAGGTAGCATAATAGCCGTTCTCGTCACCAAAGAGCTTGTACTGGTCACCAGCCTCATAGTGAGACTTATATTCTCCGAGCATCTGCTCTGGCTTGGTCCAATAGAGTGGAGTGAGTGGGTCAATGAGGAGGAGCATCTCAAATGAAGAGCCGTAGCCGTTTTCAGATACGCCGCGTGAAGCCCACTTCTCAATAGAGGTGTTGGTACCTACCTGGAGCCAATCTTTAACACGGTAGTCAGCATTGATCTGAGCGGTGAGACGCTCATACTTATCCTTGCTGCCAGCTACGATACCATCCTGGTTAACGTGGCTAACGCTCATGAAGTAAGCGCCGCGATCATTAGCACCAGAGAATGAGAGGGTATGCTGCTGTGCCCAAGTATCCTCAAAGTATGCGTCGAGCCAGTCAGTATCAGTGTTAGGATCCCACTTATAGAGATCCTGAGCATCCTTCATATCACCATTTACTCTATCAGCACCGAGCTGCATGGTCATCCAATCCTTGAACTGAGCTGCGTTGAGGAGCTGTGGAACAGAACCGAGTGACTGGTTGGTGAACTTGCCCTCGTAAGAAACGGTACCCTTACCCTTCTTACCAGACTTGGTGGTGATGAGGATGACACCGTTACCTGCCTCAGCACCATAGATAGCAGCCGAAGCAGCGTCCTTGAGGACCTCCATTGACTCAATCATAGAAGGATCGAGGTACTGGATGCTTGACACCTGAAGACCATCGACGATGAGGAGTGGACCAATGTTGCTTGAGTTAGAAGAATAGCCACGCACACGGATAGAGGCAGCCTGACCTGGCTTACCAGATGAGTTGAGTACCTGTACGCCAGGAGCCTTACCCTGAAGGGCTGCAGCTGCGTCGGTAGTTGAACGGCCCTTGAGGTCCTCAGCCTTAACTGATGCTACAGCACCGGTGAGGTCGCTCTTCTTCTGAACACCGTAACCGATCACTACTACGTCTTCGAGGAGCTTGTTGTCCTCCTGGAGGCGGATAGAAAGATTGGTCTGACCGTTAGGCTGCACCTGCTGGGTGGTATAGCCAACGTAGGAAATCACGAGGGTAGCATTGTTGTTAATCTTGAGTGAGAAGTTGCCATCAATGTCGGTAACGGTACCGTTAGAGGTGCCTTTCTCGACGATAGCTACGCCAATCAATGGCTCGTTCTCGCTGTCGGAAACGACTTGACCCTTGACAATGCGTTGTGCAAAGGCTGTGCAGCACATCATGCAGAACGCCAACAAAAACAAAAGTCTTGTTTTCATAAAGTTGTTTTTTAGGTATGTTAATAAAATAGGATATATATTCTCTTTTTACTTCCTTATGTATCGATGCCCTATGTGTTTTTCAATAATCGTGTGTGCGTGGATTCCTTTTCTATTCAAAGGGGCCTATTTTGTTACTTATAATGTACGTTATCGGTATTATTTTATAAAAATAAGCCCATTTCTTCATTATTCTGCGGAGCAAAGATAGTTTTATTAATTTATTTTTTATTATTTGCACTATGAATTTAACTATTCAATTTAACAATTTTAACAAAAAGTGTAATTTTTTGTCAAAGAATCTCAAAATATATGAAGGTTTGACAGCATTAAATACTGAAGTTTTGTTCTTTCTTTGATTTTTCGAATTAGAAAAATTACTTTTCATTCTATCCCAAAAAAAAATGCAAACACTTGTGGAAAAGTTCCGACTCTCACTGTTAGAACAGGGGATGTCGGGTAATACTGTGAAGGCCTATCTGTCCTCGGTTTTCACATTTTATAATTTATATGGCGAAAAAATCACTAAAGAGGGGCTCGCAAATTACCGTACCTATCTGATACAGCATTACTGCGCAAAGACTATCAATTTGCGGATTATTGCATTCAATAAGTTCTTGGCATTTGCAGGTATTCCGCATCTCAAAATGAACTTGGTCAAATATCAGCAGAACCATTTTCTGGACAACGTAATCAGTTATGACGACTATCTGCGTTTCAAAAGCCTGCTTCAGGCAGAAGATGATCAGAAGTGGTACTTCATCGTCTGGACACTGGCCTCGACAGGCGTAAGAATCAGTGAATTAGTACAGTTTAGGGCTGAGCATATTTTCAATGGTGCGTTTGACATCTGTTCGAAAGGCAATAAATACAGGCGCATCTATATCCCTCAGATATTACAACGGCAACTGGCAGCCTGGCTCAAAGCGCAGAACAGGCTGAGCGGTGCTGTATTCCTCAATGACAAGGGGACAGCCATCAGCATCAGAGGGATTTCCAAAGGACTGGAACGTTATGCCTTGCGTTATGGGCTGGACAAGCATCTGGTGCATCCACATGCCTTCAGGCATCTGTTTGCCAAGAAGTTTCTTGAAACCAAAAATGACCTCACGATGCTGGCCGACTTGCTGGGGCATGAGAGCTTGAATACAACCAAAGTGTATCTGCGCATGACTTCTCAGGAGCAGCGTGACATCATTGATAAGATTGTAGAATGGTAGGCATTACCGATAACGTACATTATTCGTAACAAAGGTTCTGAATTAAGAAAAAAAGCCATTAAGACACGGCAAAGATATGTATTCTTTCCTTAAAAAACAAATATAATTCAGAAAATCTATTCTAATCGTAAAGAGAAAAAATGGCGACGAAGGAAACAGAAACCACACTCACAAGATTAAAGAGAAACACATCGGGCATTGAAACAGAAAATACAATATAGAACATATATCCTATTTTATTATTAACATACCTAAAAAACAACTTTATGAAAACAAGGCTTTTGTTTTTATTAGCGTTCTGTATGATGTGCTTCACAGCATTTGCACAACGCACTGTTAAGGGTACCGTCGTTTCCGATAAGGAAGACGAACCATTGATTGGCGTTGCCATCGTCGAGAAGGGTACCGGTAATGGTACCATCACTGACATTGATGGCAATTTCTCTATCAAGGTTGCCAACAACGCTACCCTCGTGATTTCCTATGTGGGCTACACCACTCAGCAGGTGCAGCCACAGGGTAATGCTCCACTCAACATTCGCTTGGAGGAAGACAACAAGGTGCTTGACGACGTTGTAGTCGTTGGTTACGGTGTTCAGAAGAAGTCTGACCTCACCGGTGCCGTTGCTTCTGTAAAGGGCGATGATCTCAAGAACCTTTCTACTACCGATGCAGCTGCTTCACTTCAGGGTAAGGCTGCAGGTGTACAGATCATCAACTCTGGTTCACCTGGTGGTGGCGCTGAAATCCGCGTACGTGGTTATTCTTCTAACTCTGGTAACACTGGCCCACTCCTCATCGTTGATGGTGTACAGGTTGACAACATCCAGTACCTCGATCCTTCGAACATCGCTTCAATGGAAGTATTGAAGGATGCTGCTTCGGCTGCTATCTATGGTGCTCGTGCAGGTAACGGTGTTGTTCTCATCACCACCAAGACCGGTGCTGACAATGGCGGTACTTCACGCGTATCTTATAGCCTTAAGGCTTCTATGCAGAGCCTTGGCAAGAAGGCTGACCTCTTCAATGCGAAGGACTACATTGAGTATCACCAGTATATTGGCGACATCACTCAGGAGACTCTCGCTTCAAAGAACTATAAGGGTCAGGATACCGACTGGTACGATGAGGTATTCGGTGACAGCTGGTCTCTTCAGCACAACATCTCCTTCCAGGGTGGTAACAGCAAGGGTCACTTCCTCGCTAACCTCGGCATCGTTGACAACGATGGTATCGTAAAGGGCAGCAAGGATACCTATAAGCGTCTCACTGCTCAGGTCAATGCTGATTATCAGCTCTACAAGTGGCTCACCGTTAAGACTTCTAACAACATTGAGAAGTGGAGCCGCAAGTCTGTAGGCAATGGTTATCAGTCATTCCTCAACTCTGTAGTTTCTATCGATCCATTGACTCCTGCATACGTTTACAATCAGGATGACATGGGTTTGAATATGAAGGATCGTTGGGCTATGGAGAATCATGGCAACGTAATGACCGCTCCTGACTATACCGACCAGAACCCTGTATGGTATGGTACTTCAAAGTATATTGAGGACGCTACCGGTAACCCACTCGCTATGCGCGACCGTCAGCACGGCACCAACAGCGGCTTGACCGTTCGTGGTTCTATGGAGGCTGACCTTCAGCCTATTAAAGAGTTGACCATCACCTCACGCCTTGGTTATCGCATCAACCAGAGCAACTCACATGACTGGGCAGTTCCATTCTGGCTGTCTTCAATGGCTCACGGCGAGAACTATTCTATCTCAGCTTCAACC
>JAZLJN010000133.1:0-16078 GCA_045617885.1 Bacteroidales bacterium
GAAGTCCTGATGAGCGATAGTAAGCTCCTGATTGCCCCATGTAGGAACAACACAATCAGCAGCAAGATCGTGAAGTGAGATGGAATCAGTGTTGGCCTCCAGGAAGTTCGCCTGCGGAGTTTCGATAATGGTTGATTCCTCAACTGTAACCTCTTCGTAAGGTACGTCTTCGATGTAGTCCTGCTCGATAGTGAAGCCTGGACGGTGCACCATTAAGGTTGGTGCAGAACCTAAAGCGATTGTTTGCATAATCGTAAATGGTTAGGGATTGAACATATAATATGGATTCAGGCAAACGTCTCGTTAGTACAAGATATTTACACCTTCTCTCACATTCAAGGAATAGTTGCTGATATATACCAGACTACGTTAATTGATAAAACTATCAATTTGTGCAACTCTCTACATATATCATTCAGAACGGTAAAATCATTTCTTGGATTTCAACCGAGCAACCTGAGTGGAGATTACAGCCATCACAGGACTATTTTCCATATTATATGTTAATCGAAACATCATTTAGGGTCCCCTTTTCCGATTGAGATGCTATCCGGGGCAGGAACAGCAGGCGGAGTATCGTGTGAGCAATTCATTTCGCATTGGTGGGTATGGAGGGGGTGAAAAAAAAGGGCCAGGTAAAAATTTTACCCAGCCCATGTATTATGAAGACTCTTTAATTGCTGCCTCTATATCCTTTATGTTGCGTAATGAGCTCAACCGTTTTAATCCGAGTCGATGATAACCTTCTGCTAAAATGGGATAGTTAGCTTCTATTCTTACGGCCTCTTCTGACTTCTCAACTCTAAACATCTTCATAATCTCACAATAGCGTTTATGACTATCTCTGAAATTTCTTCTTGTGAGTTTTTTCGCCTCTGTTGCAGATATAATATCCCAAGAAATAGTTCCGGTCGATATTCCTTCTGCATTCAAGCTATCAATAAGATTGATGTCTCTCGAATAAGTGAGCCTCTGCACAATGTGACTATATAGTTGCAACTTGAAAAACAAGTCGTTTACTACAATCTTATCAAGCACAACATCATAGCGTAACTCATCACCGAGTTTTGTGAGTTGCCTATTTCGAGCTTCTACGGACATTCGTTTACAAGCCTTAGTGAGCTCTTTCGCTCGCTCACCATCTAACTGCATCTGAGCGTTCAGCTCGGCTTTCTTTTCCTCATAGCTCATTGCATCTACTGATGATGTATTGTAAATCTGGACTATCGTGTTGCGCAGAGGATTTGACTTAGTTCGGATTCTACCTGCAATCTGAGGAATATCCAAAGAAGTACTGATCAGTGTATGAGCGTTTTGAACGTTACACAAAATCACTGAAACCGCAGTTTCAGAATAGAAATCTACACCTTCGAATGCTTTGCTCGTAACAAAGGTGAATTGTTTAGGCTCGCTGGTAGAGCTTGATATTTCTATTCCTTTGCCGAGTGTGCTTCTATTAGTGGGGTTGTCTGCACAGATAACCTTGTACTCATCTGTAGAAAGATCGAGTTTATCAAGGATTGCCCGAATCTCAGTAACACTATTTATAAAGAAAATAAGAGAATTGACTATGCGACCATCAATCTCTAGATCATTCTTTTTACATACTGTTATCAGTTTAACTACCTCTTCATATGGTTTATTTGTATGAATAGGGAATATTCGGATTCTTGGTACTTCATTCCATTCAGCAGTTAATTCAGGCACATCAACTAACTGACTCGGTTTTAACTCGAATGGTATTGGTGTAGCAGAAATGAATGTAAAATGCTTGTACTTTCTAAAAGTTGCAAGCACACCATTGATTGCCTTGTCTCTATAAGAGTACGCTTTCAGTATTGTATGGTATTCATCGACAATCAATCCGAATTTTGATGGGTTAACAATCTCTGTAACTTTAGGAAGCTGATCATAAGTGCACATGATCTTCTTTACACCTTCAGTTGCAAGATAATCCTGCAACTTATGCTTCTGATTTAGGTTGAAAGCTCCGTATACTGCAAAGATATTTACAACTGGGCTCAGCCCTGGTTTGCGATCTTTCTTTTTCCAGTATTGTATCTTACCATCTTTGTCATGTGAAGGATAGCACTTGTTCTCTATAAGTTCAGTAGTAGGAACTGCTACCACATAGTCTATGTTGTTTGTGAGTGCTATAGTTGTAGCACCGCATCCGGTTACGACTTTGTTGAAGATGCAGTTATGTGGTAGATCCTTCATTGTCAAGAATCCATCTTTTGACTCTATCTTAATCTTATCCATTTGCTTCTAAATGATTGGTGTATAAAACTGTATTATTATGAGTGGAATAATGCTTGTAATCTCTAAATCTCAAAAATGGAGCTTTCTGTAAGGGTACAGACGGCAAGACTCCAAAATCAGGGCAGAAATGAATCTGAAGTATCATTATTTATGGGTAGCTCGCTAAAAGTGTGACATTTTAATAAAGTGTCATATAAAACCAACTATCGGTATAAAAAGTCATGCTAACCATTCTTACTAATGAGTAAGTAGCCTCTACCTTTATTGGTTCGAACTTCCTTCGCCTCAAAGTAATCTTGAATAGTATGAGAGGTTACTGCCTTGTAAGGTTTGATTCCGAGAATGCTGAATATGCGTTTCAGCTCTTCCTTGATCTTACTTGCCTGGTACCAGTGCCCTGCATAGAAACTGTTATAGACTAGATCCTCAACAGCCTTTCCATGCTTTGATTCATTATATTTCTTAATAATCAAAGCTTCACGAATCTTCTTCTGACTATAGCCGAGATTGTCAAGTTCCTCTTTGCCCAATGTGTCGTATGCTTCAACGATGAAGGAATCAATCTTTGTAATCTCATACCGTAGATCATAATCGTAAGGTTCCTCTGACTCATCGAGTTTCGCTAGCATCTCAACCGTATTCTTACGCTTCTCTTTAAGTGATTTGCCGAGGTGTGCACGATGTAGGATATCTGTATCATCCAAATCGTATGTCTTCGGAAGGATAGTAACATTGAACATACCACACTGTCGATAAGCAGCAATAAGTCTGTTTGGAGAAGAATATATGCCTTTAATAAGCTCGTCTTCAATATAGTTATCTATCAAGTAGTAGTTAACCTTATTGTTTGAATCTAACCATTTAGCATAAGGGAGGCTCTGAAGAGTCAAGTAATAAGCATTTCGCTCACCTGATGGTTCGGTATAGTCATATCGATTCTTCATTATATGATAAACCTTCTTATGAGTCTTGATCTCAGCTATGATTTCAGGACGAGTTTTTACAGGAAAATTCTGATTCGTATTGCTGATATGAGTTACAGATGCAACACCATTTCGGAAACGTCCGATTACTTGCACTGTATCAGTACCTGGATCAAACATCGTATAGTCTAGCGCATTGCAATCTGTAAACAGAAAGATATGCGGCTGAAAATCGAGCTTTATATCCACAGCATTGTAGAAACGACTGGTCATGAAGTTGTATCGCTTAATGAGTGATGGATCCCAGGTATCTGATACAGCATTGAATCCTTCATTTTTCAGTTTGCGTTTACTCTTGAATGAACAGAAGACTTGTGAATCCTTAATTGTTTCAAGCTGATTCATCAATGCGTATATCGTCTCTGTAGAATTGCAGAATATGAAGACTGGACCAGATGTGAACCGGAGTCTATGCTTCAAAGCAATCAGTACGTTATTAGTTGTTACCAATGTAATATCTTGTCGGTAGTCAAACTGAGGAACTACCTCCAGTGTTGTAAATCCTTGCTTCTTGAAACGAGGATCTGATAGTTCTGTCGGTGTAGCAGAAACTAAAGCCTTATTCGGACAACGAAAGAACACATTGATGGGAAGAGTCATGTAACCACGATAATCTACGTCCTGAGATAGTTTCTGACATTCATCGAAAAGAATGAAACACATTGATTCGAGACTGAGATCTAACTCCTCAAATGCATCGATAACCTTCTGAAAGCTTTCTGGGGTGGTCAGTATCTTGATGTATTTACCATCTTCCAGAGTCCTTTCCAGATAGTTGATAACCTTATCAGTCGTAACACCCTCGTAGATTCCAAACACATTATCATCCGCATGGAGAGGATCCTTCTCCTTCACTTGAATAACGGGTTTATTGGGTTCTACCACGATAGAATGACGAGCAGCTTTAAGCTCTCCATATGTAGCACCACAACCAGTAATCCTCTTGCAGAGAATTGTATTGGTGGGAATCACAGGCAACACATCGGAAAGATATTGAGGTGATCCATCCTGATTCCTCCTATGCAATGCAACTTCATGCATGTGAATATTTAAAAGAGGAGGAAGTGTTGTCTCCCTCCTCAATTGTGTAGTGTTAGAGACCATAGTCTGGATCAAGTTCCGCAATCTTCTCCACTAGCTCGTCAGTGCGCTTGAATGAGAAACTGATGCTTCCGTGGCGGAAACTGAGCTTGAAAGTTAAGTACTCTTGATACTCACGAAGAGAGTCAACAAGTACAGGGGAAAGACCCTCCTTAATGAATCCTTCAAACATTTCAAAGCGAAAATCCCCTAACTCTACCTCAACACCTTCTTCTGGTTTTGGATCAAAGTCTGTTACCTTACCATAATCGAGATAAGTACGAATGCCATCCCAAGAAGACTGCTTAACGAAGTAATAAAACTCACGCTTTGCAGCCTTGATATGGACATAAGGTTTGCCCTCATTGTCTTGACCAAGGCGATCAATTGTTAGTAACTGTCCAGCCTGCATAAGCTTCTGGAGTTTTTCGTAAGAGCGCAAGTTAAGGCTCTTGCTTGCTGAGGTAATAATCTCAGCTGGTTTCGAACAATTTGTGTTCATTTTTTTATTAAGTCCTTCACCACATGGTCTGCGTATGGAACGGTTGAGCAGATCAAACAATTTAAGCTATGCGCATCTCGCTTTGTTTTGTTTGACGGTGCAAAGATAGGTCTAGAAAATAAAAAAAATTGGAAACAAAACTAAGCTTATTTAACTTAGAATTGTTTCCAAAAAGAACTGTAATCAGCTGAATGATTAAAACAATTGTTTTGTAGAATCAGGATCGTAATTTTTAGGGACTTGATAGTTTTGATATCTTAAGATGTCATTTGGAGTATTATATCTCGTAATTGATTGCCTTATTCGTACCTTCATTATCTCAAAGGAGAGGTCTTCGTCCTCTATTAGGAGTCCAATCTGACTTAAAATTTGGGAGATGAACGTTACAACTCTATTGGGTAATTGGCCCTTCTTCTTTATCAAAGTACTTTTTTCCAGCAAATGGTAAAGACCATGCATATATAGGGTCAAATAGTGATTTTGCAATTGTACTCCACTTTTCTTTCCATATAACGCATTCAGTTCAGCTAATGCCTGCTCTGTAGAATCAATGCCTAAATGCTCGCGAAGATATTCTTCAAGAACACTAATTATCCAATCCATCTTATTGTCTAAAGTGCACAAAGAATCACCATAAAACCTAACCTGAATTGGTTTTTCTAGTTTGGGATTCTTGGGAGTGTGGAGAGCCAAATAGAGCTTTAACAAATCAGGACGGACGAATTTCTGGTATTGCTCCAATTCTGCATCTGATGCTTCACATTCATTCATGGTATCTGTTGTGTTCTTTGTTTCTTCATAGAAATATATCAAAACCGCATTCTCTATCGCAGCCTTAATCTTGCGGTCTTTACCCGGTAAAAAAAGGTAATGGTCTAATAGATTGTTAAAGGCCTGGATATCGAAAGATGCAGGTATTGTCTGCTTGTAATAAACCAGGTGCAATTCTTTTTTGGGAATATCCTCAAAACATTCATATTGACGTAACCTTAGACATGCAAAGTTCCTGAGTTGAGAATAAAAGGAGACAATGTAGTCTCCGAAGCATCTTTCCATATCAGATTCATATTGAAAGAGCGAGTATAAATCACGAATGATAGCCTTTTCCATAAGATTCTTTTCTGCAAAGATGGTAAAAATCTCCCACATAGCCAAACTATGCAGGAGATTTAACATTTCAGAGCAGGTTTTTCATTGCCTCATCTACCTGTTCATCATCAAACTTACTCAAATATATCTGTGTTGTCTGAATGTCCTGGTGCCCGAGCGCCTGAGATATGATACCGATGTTGACACCTGATTTCTTCAAAACAGTTGCAAAAGTGTGTCTTGCTACATAGGTTGTGACATTTGCTTCGATATTCAGCCCTTTAGCAATCTCCTTCAATTCCGAGTTGACTTGCCTACACACCTTGCGAACACGATTGTGTTTCTGCATCTGAGTTATGTGATGATCTTTATGAAGAATCGGAAACAAATAACCTGCTACGTTTTGATATTCACTATAGAGGTTGATATATGCTATAGCTTCGCCGGAGAGAAGCAAGTTGATCTCTCCATGGGTCTTCTGCCTTTTGTATATTAGCCTACTTTCAATTATATTAATAGGTGTAAGATTAGCTATATCAACGAAAGAAATGCCACCGCAAAGGTATGAGAATGCGAATAGATCATGAGCCAACTTGCGAATATATGATTGTCCCGAGCAATCTAAGTCAATGATTTTGCGAATATCTTCTTTCGATAATGCTCTTTTCTTGGTCTTTAAACTAAAACCACTGAGTTTGAACTCTATAAATGGATTCTTATCTTTAGAAACGACTTGCGCATCAATTGCCCTATTAAATACTGCGCGTAATGTGCGAAACTGAAAGCTAAGTGTAGTATCTTTATTACCCTTGCGACGCATCCAAGCCTCAAATCGTTTACAGAATTGCTTATCTATATGACTGAAAGTATATTGAAGAGGCTTACCTCGGTTAAAAGACTTTAGTGTTGACCAAGAGTTCTGGTAAGCATAGCTGGTACCTACTTGTCCATTTTTGCGTAATTCAGCTATGAGGTTCTTATAGAAGTCCTCTACGGTTTGCGCCTTAATTGGCTTTTCTTCCATGCTAGTAAGAATGCTCTGGGCTGTGTATTCCTCGTCTGTACACTCTTTTTCCATGACAAGTGTTTGATACTGCATTTTTATCTGCAATATCTTCGTTCGAATAAGGTCACAATGAGCGCAACGAGGTTTTGGTTGCTCTTTCTTGAAGTCCCAGTCTTGGGGTAAAACTGAGATTCCGATACTTTTAAAAACACGCTTTCCATCCTTAGTAATTCTAAGCATCAAAGGGTGTGATCCATCTGCTAACGTCTTACTCTTGTAGCAGATTACTGAGACTGTAGTTCTCATAATTTGGTTTACGATTTGGTTTACAATTTCGTGTAAACTGTAATGTAAACCGCTCAGATAACTATAAACTGGCAAACGAAGAAAAGTGATTGACCTTCATTATGAAAATCAATCACTTTAATAAAGTCGGGATGAGGCGACTCGAACGCCCGACCTCGCGCCCCCCAGACGTGTACTCTAACCAACTGAGCTACATCCCGATCTTTGCTAAATTCTGATTTAGCGGGTGCAAAGATAAGGGAAAGATTCGGATATTCCAAATTATTTGCTCAAAATTTTGCAAATTGATGCGCATACTGATGGTTTTCTCTCTTTTCGGAGGCCTTTATAAACGGTTTTAACGCCGATTTTCGGTTAAAGAGGCGGTTTTATTGTGTTTTTTTGGACAAAGACGAGGTTATCTCAATAAATTTGATTATCTTTGCCCCGTATTATTATATAATGTGGCGGGAAATTGCCACGTATCAGACAAGAATCAGATTAAAACGAAATGGAAAAATTAGAAAGAATCAATAAATACCTTGGCGAATCAGGGGTCTGCAGCCGACGTGATGTGGATGCGCTGATTGAAAGCGGACGTGTGGAGGTCAACGGACAGCCTGCGCGCATCGGTATGCAGATTGATACCGAGCGTGACGTGGTTAGTGTGGATGGCCAGAAAGTAGATCCGTCTAACCCGCTCGCCAATGCCATCTCAAAGGAGGTGATTCTGGAGCAGATGGAGCGTACCCCATGGTGGGTGGAGCATAACCAGAAGCGTGAGGAGCGCGATGAGTCGCTCAAGATGAACCCTAAGAGCAAGCTGCTGCGTTCGGGCAAGAAGAAGGCAGCCAAGAGCACCAGTATGAAGAACAGTAAGAGGGCAACGGCTGCCCTGAAGAAGGCTGTGAGCAAGAAGACGCTCAGCCAGCTGCGCGACGAGGCTGCCCATGCACAGGCCATCAAAACACGCGGACACAGCAGTGAGGATAAGCGCGCCAAGAATGAGGCTGTACAGGCTGCCAACAAGGCACTCAGCATGAAGATGGAGCACACGGCGGAGATGAAGCGAGCCAAGTCATTCAACGACGTATTCGGCAATGACAAACAGGCGCTGATGAATGTGAAGACCCGCCGCGTGGAGGGTGTCAACTCAAAGGCAAAGAGCCAGCGTGCCGGTGCAAAGAAAGTGAATACCAGACGTAAAAGAAGACCTTGACCATGGCTAAAAGCAAGAAGAAATATGAGGACTACGGCCTGCTGCGCGTAGCCACTGCCATCCCTACCGTAAAGGTGGCAGATGTGGAGTATAACCTGAAGCAGCACATCCAGCTGTTCCGTGAGGCACAGGAGCAGGGCGTGCAGCTGCTGGTATTCCCTGAGCTCTCGCTCACGGGCTATACCTGTGCGGACCTTTTCCATCACCGCCCACTGCTCAATGGTGCCGTCAATGCGCTGAAGCATCTGGCAGAGGCTACCCGTGGCACCGATATGGCTGTGGTGGTGGGCTGTCCACTCACCTTTCAGAACCGGTTGTACAACTGCGGCATCCTGCTGGGCGACGGCAAGGTAATCGGCATCGTGCCGAAAGTGTATCTGCCTAACTACGCTGAATTCTACGAGGCGCGCTGGTTCGCATCAGGAGCCGAGGTGCCTGCCGGAGCTCGCATCTCTTTGGGCAATCTGGCGGACTCAAACTTTGATAATATCCTGTTCGGACAGAACCTGCTCTTCGACTTTGAGGGCGTGACCATTGGCATTGAGGTGTGCGAAGACCTCTGGGTACCTATCCCACCAAGCAGCCGTATGGCACTGGCCGGCGCTAACGTCATAGTCAACCTCTCCTGCTCGGACGAGGTGCTGGGCAAGCACGCTTACCTCAGGCAGATGATACAGTCACAGTCCGGCCGTCTGGCTTGTGCCTACGTGTATGCCAGCGCAGGATTCGGCGAGTCATCTACCGACCTGGTCTTTGCCGGCAAGGGACTGATAGCCGAAAACGGCTCAATGCTGGGCGAGAGCGAACGCTTCCAGATGGAGTCACACCTGCTGGTACGCGACGTGGACGTGGAGAAGCTCATGGTGCTGCGCCGCTCACAGACCACCTTCACCCAATTGCAGCCCGGCATGGGCGTACAGGCGGAGCAGGAGGTGTATGGCGAGTTCCGCCACATCTACGAGCCTACACAGCACGGCTACTATACCATCGGTCTGACCAAGCTGCCTTCGCCTGACTTCAGCGCTCGGCTGAACCGCTATGTGGCGCCACGTCCGTTTGTTCCTACTGCCGTGACCAAAGGACAGAATGGCGCACTACCTGCTGAAATGGTGGAGCGCTGCTCGGAGATCTTCAACATCCAGGTGCAGGGCCTCGTGACCCGACTGAACCACATCAAAGCGCAGACTGCCATCATAGGCATCTCGGGTGGATTGGATTCAACGCTTGCGCTGCTGGTCACCGTGCGTGCCTTTGACAAACTGGGTTGGGACCGAAAGCGAATCATCGGCATCACCATGCCAGGCTTCGGCACTTCAGGCCGTACCTATAATAATAGTATCGGACTGATGAAGGCACTGGGCATTACGCTGAAGGAGATCTCCATCGTGCCTTCGGTCAACCAGCACTTCAAGGATCTGGGCATCGACTCGAGCATCCATGACGTGACCTATGAGAACTGCCAGGCACGTGAGCGTACTCAGATTCTGATGGATGCTTCGAACCAGTATAATGGCATTGTGGTGGGCACGGGCGACCTCTCTGAACTCTGCCTCGGCTGGTGTACCTACAACGGCGACCACATGTCAATGTATGCCGTCAATACCTCTATCCCGAAGACGCTGGTGAAGTATCTGGTATGGTACGTGGCAGAGAGCTTCCGTGTGGAGAACGCCTCTGGCAGCGTGAGGGCTGAGGGAGAGGAACGAAGCGTGGCAGAGATCCTGTTCGACGTAATTGATACGCCAATCTCTCCGGAACTGATTCCTACGGACGAGAAGGGCAACATCGCCCAGAAGACAGAAGATCTGGTGGGCCCGTACGAGTTGCACGACTTCTTCCTCTACCACTCGTTCCGCTTCGGCGCTTCGCCCCGCAAGATCTTCATGCTTGCCAAGCACGCCTTCCAAGATGCCGAATACCAGGGTGTACGTGAGGGCAACTATGATGACGAGACCATCAAGAAGTGGATGCGAACCTTCTTCCGCCGCTTCTTCCAGCAGCAGTTCAAGCGCTCCTGCCTGCCTGACGGTCCGAAGGTGGGTACCGTCAGCATCTCACCTCGCGGTGACTGGCGTATGCCGAGCGATGCGTGTGCGACATTGTGGCTGGCAGAGTGTGACACTTTGTAAAAAATCACGTTTGGCACGGGATTTGCAAAACGTAATTATCCGACATTTGAACATATAACTATTAAAAACACAATAAACAAAACAATGACTGTTACAGAATTCAAAGAGACGCTCGACGCCGAACTCCTTGAGAAGGTAAAGGCTGTGTGCGAGAAAGAGAAAGAGGTCAGCGAGGCTGATGCTAAGGTACTTTATGACTTCATGCTTGACGTAGCCACTCCTGCCCTCGGTGAGGATCAGGTGGCTGAGCCATTCAGATATATTGCCAGTGCCGTGAACGGCCTGCGTGCCAAGGATCTGGAGAGCCTCATAGGTGAGGACTTCAACGCCGAGGCTTTCGAGGAGCTCCGCACCGCTCTGGGCTTTGAGCTCTTCGTAATCCGTGAGATGCCTAATGATAATAAGGTATATGACCTCAAGTTCCCTCCAATGCGTGCCAGCCTGCAGAAGCTGATGGGCGAGAGCAGCTATCGCGCTTGTGCCAGCGACATCGGCTATTACCTGCTTGAGAAGTGTGAGGCTAATGATCCTGTCCGCATGATTCAGATCACTCACCTCCTGCTGGACGGCGACGAGTCAGGCGCTGCTGCCGAGTATGTAAGCCAGGCTGAGGGCGAGGCATTGCGTCTTGCCGTCATGACCATGGGCAACGCCCTGAAGGATGGTCCTGAATACGTACAGCAGTGCGTATATGACATGCCACTGGTACAGAGTGAGAAGGTCAACATCAAGAAGCTGGTCATGCTGCTGCTTAATGACTGTATCGCCGTGGCTCAGATTCCTGAGCGCCAGAAGGTGATTGGTGAGCGCATGCATGAGATTGTAGGCGGCTTGATCCAAAGCGGTGAGCAGGACATCACCGTACTCTACGGCGTGGCTAAACTCCGCATGGCACAGAATGCACGCGTTCGCTCACAGATTGCTCGCCAGCAGAAGGATGACGTGAAGTCAAAGCAGTGCGAGCAGGAGGCTCAGAAGAGCTTCATCGAGGCACTCAACTACCTCATGCCACCTCTCCAGCAGGCTGATCCTATGAGCATCAGCGAGGAGCAGATCCGCCAGTACTGGCTCTGCCTGAAGATCTGCCAGGAGATGGCTCAGCCTAAGGCTATTGCCCTGATCTTCGAGTCAATCATCAAGGCTGAGCAGGCTCAGATTGCTGCACTTGCTAACGGCGATGAGGGTGCTGAACTCAGCGAGGAGGATGACAAGAAGGCTAAGGAGCTCTCAGTGAACATCATTGACCAGCACATTGACATGAGCAAGCTGTACTATCAGCTTCCACAGGCTCTGCGCGAGCAGTTCACTAACTTCTCTGAGTCTTGTATCTCCCTGATCAAGGCTTACGTGGAGGGAGTTAAGGCAGAAGGCGAGGATACTGAGGATATGGTACTCCAGAGCCGTATGTGCAACTACTATCAGACCCTCGGCGAGCTGCAGAACCACCTGGGTCAGGATGAGGAGAGCTACGCGGCTTACACTGAGGCTCAGATCCGTCAGATGCGCCATCTGGCTGCCATCCAGCGCCTGAATGAGGGCAATGAGCACATGACTCCACAGGAACTCATCGCCCGCCTCACGCTGAGCGTCACTAACCACATGCTCGGTCTCTACTACCGCAAGCAGGGCAAGAGCCAGCATGACCTGAGCGTCCTGCTCCGTTCGAACATGGACCTTGCACAGGACTGCTTCAAGGCTTATCCACGTGACGGCCGCGTGATTCACTTCCTTATCAATGCTGCGCTCGAACTGGGCGACCTGCAGCACAAGGGCAAGGGCTACATTGCAGAGATTGGAACCTATGAGAAGGTAATCCGCCAGTTCGGTGTGCTCAATAACCTGCGCCTTGACCAGCAGCTCTGCATTGACATCGCTACCATCCATACCAAGTGTGGTCAGGTACAGGCTGATGATTCTGTACGCCGCTATGCCGATGCTACCCGCACCCTCGGCGTGGCACTCAACCTCTGGAAGAGCATGGCACAAAATACCGGCAGCACCGAATTCAAGAAGAATGCCGATGCTGTAGAGGCTCTCATTGCTAAGATTAAGAAATAATATGGAGAATTTCCACGAACTAATACGACATCGCCGGTCAGTACGTAAGTACACCGGCGAGTTGCTTGATCCAGAACAGGTACGTCTGATACTGGAGGCAGGCCTTATGGCTCCTGCTGGCAAGCGCCTGAATCCATGGCACTTTATCGTTGTGGACGATCCCGAGGTTCTGAAGGCTTTGAGCAAAGCCAAGGCACAGGGCGCCGGTCCTATTGAGGGGGCTGCGCTTGCCATTGCCGTAGTGGCTAACCCTGCCGACTCAGACACCTGGATTGAGGATCTCTCTATTGCCACCATCCAGATGCAGCTGCAGTGCACTGATCTGGGTTTGGGAAGCGTATGGTGCCAGATGCGCCTGCGCGAGGATGAAAATGGAACCCCTGCCACCTACAACGTGCGCCAGATTCTCGGCATTCCAGCAGAATATGAGGTGCTTAACGTACTCGCCATCGGTCATATCGGCGAGGAACGCAAGCCTTATGATACTGCCAAGCTGATGTGGGAGAAGGTACACGTAGGCAAATTCTAACTGAAGTTTCGCAAGCTCCACTTGCGAAACTTCTGATTCTAATATTTGAAGCTTGATCCTCCCACAAACTCTCGCATGATTGAAGTTGGAGGAATCTCCTTATCGCTCACCGCCGTGAAGTAATGTAAGAACTTCAGCAGGCGGTGAGCTTCGCTATATTCTGGGCAGTTCTTCGGGACGCTTGCCAGGATGGGTTCGGCATGATTGCGCAACACGGCAAACTCTACGTTGAGCGCAGAGTTGAACATCACATCGGCATTCTCCTGATAAGGGAAGATCCACTTCTCCTCACCGTCGCACACCGCAGGCCACTGCTGTATGGTCTGCCTGGCAGTAAAGGCACCCTTGTTGTAGTCACGGATGATGCGGCGGAGCAGACGGTTATCACGCGTCGGAATCCAGTTATGGTCATCCAGTGAGATGCTGGTCAGCGTTGAGGTATAGATCTTGAATTTGAGCGAATCATCAATCTGGGCGGTCAGCATCGGATTGAGCGCGTGGATACCCTCAATCAGCAGTATCGTATTGCGGCCCAGCTTCAGCCGCTTGCCATTGTATTCTCTCAATCCCGTGGTGAAGTTGAATTCCGGAATCTCCACACTCTTGCCTGCCAGCAGGGCGTTGAGGTCGCGCTCCATCGTCTCACTATCCACCGCCTTGATATTCTCAAAGTCATACGAGCCATCGGGGAATTTAGGCGTATCCACACGATTTACGAAATAATCATCCGTAGAGAATGACAGCGGCTTCAGGCCGCAAGCCTTGAGCTGCACGCTGAGTCGCTTGCAGAAGGTGGTCTTTCCGCTCGATGACGGACCCGTAATCAGCACCAGCCTACAGGGATGCTGCTCATCGCGGTAACGGCGGTCTATCTCTTCAGCTATCTTGACTATCTTCTTCTCCTGCAGGGCTTCACTCACCTGTATCAACTCCGAGGCACGTCCGTTACGGATGGCAAGGTTGACGTCACCTACGTTTGAGAGCCCCATGATCACATTCCAGCGCACATATTCCTTAAATACCTCAAAGGTGCGTGGCTGCTCTATATACTCTGCCAGCTGGGAAGGCTTGTGCAGATCCGGCACGCGCAGCAGCAGTCCGTCCTGATACTTCTCCAGCCCCCACACCTTCAGATAACCAGCGGATGGCAGCAGCGCGCCGTAGTAGAAATCTACGGTATCGCCCAGCGTGTAGTAATCCGAATAGATCCGATCGCTGGTCTCAAGCAGCTTTACCTTGTCCATGAAACCACGTTCCCTGAAGATTCGCACAGCCTCCTCCGTAGGCGCTTCGCTGCGACGGAAAGGCATGTCCAGGTCAATGATCTCCTGCATACGGCGGCGTATCAGCGCCACATCCTCTTCCGTGGCAAGATTGGCTGCACTCTTGTAGAAGTTACAGTAGTACCCGCGCGAGATGCTGTGCTCAATGTAGAGCCTGCACTCCGGGAAGATGTCCTGCGCAGCTTTGTAAAGTACAAAACATAATGAACGCGTATATACGCGCATGCCCGAGGGATCACAGAGTGGGATGAACTCCACATCACGGCTCTGATATACCCTGAACTTCAGTCCCTGGGAAGCATTGTTCACCTTGGCCGAAACCACTGGATATTCAAACTGAAGCTCCCCGAAACTGTGCAGCACCTCCAGAAGCGAAATACCCTCCGTAAAGCTGCGAGTGACATTGTTATTCTTGCATCGTATCTGTATCATGACTCAGAAAAGTAATTAATGGACGCAAAGATACGGCAATACTATGAAAAAAGCAAAAGTTTTGTACAAAAAAAGTAGATTTGTAGAGACGTGGTTATCAAAATGGGCATTTTACACATTATTTATATTAATTTTTATATAAAATGTGTCGATATCCGATTTTTCTCCTTATCTTTGCGCCCGCAATTCGAACAAAAAAGACAAAATAATATGAATTTGGTAATCGTCGAGTCTCCTGCAAAGGCCAAAACCATCGAGAAATTCCTGGGTGGAGACTATAAAGTCACTTCAAGCTACGGTCATATCCGCGACCTCAAGAAGCATGATTTCAGTATCGATCTGGAGCATCAGTTCAAACCAATCTATGAAATTCCGGAAGACAAGCAGGATCTGGTCAACGATCTGAAGAAGGCTGCGCGTAAGGCTGATATGGTATGGCTCGCATCCGATGAAGACCGTGAGGGAGAAGCTATCAGCTGGCATCTGTACGAGGTGTTGGGTCTGACTCCTGACAAGGCCAAGCGCATCGTATTCCACGAGATTACCAAACCTGCCATCCTGAATGCCATCCAGAATCCTCGTTCTATTGACATGGGCCTGGTCAATGCCCAGCAGGCACGCCGCGTGCTGGACCGTATTGTAGGCTTCCAGCTCTCTCCTATCCTCTGGCGCAAGGTGAAGCCAGCCCTCTCTGCCGGTCGTGTGCAGTCAGTGGCTGTGCGTCTCATCGTAGAGCGCGAGCGTGAGATTGATAATTTCAAGAGCGAGGACTACTACCGCATCACCGGCACCTTTGCCATGCTTGACGAGAACGGACAGACTGCTCTCTTCAATGCAGAGCTGAACCAGCGCTTCAAGACCCAGGAGGAGGCCAAAGCATTCCTGGAGAAGGCTGCACACTCACAGTTTGAGGTGAGTGACGTGAGTCACAAGCCTATCCGCCGTCAGCCAGCTCCTCCTTTCACCACCTCTACCCTCCAGCAGGAGGCTTCGCGCAAGCTGCACTTCACCGTGAGCCAGACCATGAGCATTGCCCAGCGTCTGTACGAGGCTGGTCTCATTACTTATATGCGTACTGATAGCGTCAACCTCTCTACCCTCTGTCTGGGTGCCTCAAAGGAGCAGATCCTTAAGACGATGGGACAGGATTATCTCAATACACGCAACTATGTGACCCATTCCAAGGGTGCTCAGGAGGCTCACGAGGCCATTCGTCCGACC
>JAZLJN010000134.1:0-9810 GCA_045617885.1 Bacteroidales bacterium
ACAAAAGCGATATGAACGCGGATGAATGATGTGTCTATAGGGATAGATATATGGCATCTTAGTCTCGGTACCATGTCTCTGAAAGAGCTATGCTGTCCGCGCTAAATGTCGGTACCAGAATAGTGATATGAGCGGTACCCGAGGGGTGATATAATCAAGCTGGGCATTACCATCATCGCCCTCTCACAGTTCAACCGCACCCAGACGCAGACCCGCCCTACCAATGCCTGTCTGCGTGACTCTGGCCAGATAGCCGAGGCGGCGGATTACATCCTCCTCTTGTGGCGTCCGGAGCGTACCAACGGCACCTACGATGGCGAGTATGAGCACTGCAACACCAAGGGTACTGCCCTGCTCATCGTGGACAAGAACCGCCGCGGACCTACCATGAACACGCTGATTGGATGGAAGGCGCAGACCACGAAGTTCTACGAATTGAGCCCGGAGCAGATAGAGCAGCTGAAGGCAGGGCACAAACTGACGCATAATAATCTTCAACAAACGATATTCAAATGAAAACGAAGAAAGAGGTAGCCTTCCGCTACTCCCCCGACCTAACGTACAGTGGTGCCGTAAACCGTCTGCGCCGCTACATCAATGGTGACCGTGACCTCTTGAAAGCCCTCCAGGATGCTGGGTATAAACCCGAAAACAGAGGGTTTACGGAGCGCCAAGTGAAGATTTTGGATGAATTTTTGGAGTAATCTACTCCTATCTACTCCGAACTACTTCTATCTACTTTAACCGTCAGAAATAGTTCGTATCTTTGCATCGCGAAAAAGGAAATGGGCGCCACAACGTCACGGCATCCATTTCACGAGTGTGAAATCGGCGCCAAGACGTCTGGCGTCCATTTCACAGTCAAGAAATCGGCGCCATGACGTCTGGCGTCCATTTCACGATCAAGGAATGCCCGCCAAGAGCTCTGGCAGCCATTTCTTAACTCGTAATTTTTCCTCCAACAAAAGGATCAAGGATCATGTTTTTGATTTTTATACTCCAACAAAAAAAATCAAAAAAAATCAATGTTTGCTGCAAAAGGCATTGATCAAGCTTTGATTTCCTTTGATTTCCTTTGCTGGAGAAAAGGGAACCGTCACCTCCGGCCGCCGGAACTCTTTAACTCTTTAACTTTTTAACTTTTAACTTTTTATGGATCTTCTTTCCATCAAAACCCCTGCCTACCGCCAGTTTAACAACGCGGAGCACGTGCAGTACCACGTCAACGTACGTAATGCCATCACAGAGACTGGAGCTGACAAGCTCGGTCTGCCAGATCCGTTCTTCACCCCTTACAACCAGGCTATCGACATCGAGCAGGATGTGGTGAACCGTGCATCCGGTTCGGCCTACACCCTCGAAATGGAGGAGGCTGACAAGAAGCGTGACCTCATCTTCCGCCGTGTGCGCCACAAGCTCAACCTCTGCGAGCTGGAGAAGGAGAGCAGCGTCATCAATCAGGCTTCGGCTGTAGTGAAGAAGAACATTCTGAGCAAGTACCCTGGTTCGATCACCAACCTCCCATATCAGGAGGAGACTGCCCACATTGCGGGTCTGATTCTGGACTGCCGTAACATCCTCTCGGAGGAGCAGCTGGATGCCTTCGGTATCACGGATGATCTGGAGGAGCTGGAGGCTACCAACAACCACTTCGCGCTGATGTATCAGGGTCGTGTGACCGAGAAGGCTGAAGGCAATGCGATGCTCTCTGCGAAGCTCCGTGCGGCTACTGACAATGCCTACTTCGTGCTTGTGCTTGCGCTCAACCAGCTGGCTAATGATCCTACTCCTGCCAACAAGGAGCGTACTGACCAGAACCGCGCGCTGATCCAGAAGATCAATGTGATTGCTAACGATGCCAAGAACCGTCTCAACCAGCGTCTGGGCTCTGCTTCTACGGTGGTATCTGAGGAGACACCGGAGAATACTGAACAGAATCAGCCGGCGGGAACAGGTAGCGGCTCCACACCATCGGGTAGCGGATCATCTTCTGGCGGCTCATCTGCTGGCAACGGCGGCTCGAACACCGGCGGCGTCAATATCCCGGATGACTCGATGGGGGTATAAGGCTCTTGACGAGCAGCAGCGCGCTCTGAACTGAAACTAATGTGCGTAATACGAACAAATTTTATTCACAAATAAAAATATAACTCACTGCATGAAGCTTGGCACCGCGCAGCTTAAAAATTAGTGATAATAATTTGTGCGTATTACGTAAGCGAAGCGTATTGGTTTCAGTTAGCACCGCGCAGCGAAATATGTGCTATTTCCTCCCCCCAACTCTTTACCTTTTTAACTTCGCCAAAGGCGACCGCTCTTTAACTCTTTAACTCTTTAACTCTTTAACTTTTTAACTTTCATGGACCTTCCCTCCCACGGCGAATGCTGCGAAGAATGCAAAAAAACCTGTAAACGAAACTTCTGGACGCAAATTCTTCGAACCCTTGTCAAAGTCGGAACTGCAGTTATGGCTGCATTTGGACTCTCAAGCTTTATCGAGGAAGATTGATCTCCTGGTGCTCCACTGCTCGGATACGCGGCCGAGCCAGAAGTACACCATCGAGATGCTACGACGCGATCATGCACAGCGCAACTTCGGCGCCTACCCCGGCTATCACTTCTACGTCCGTCGCAACGGTGCCATCTACTACTGCCGCCCCATCACGATCAAAGGTTGTCATGTCAAAAATTTCAACCAGAACTCTTTGGGAATCTGCTTTGAAGGCGGACACAGTGACACGCCACCACCCTACGTGGATAATCGCACTGCCGAACAAGTTGCTGCATTGCACGAGGTGCTCACGCTCCTCATCGAACTCTTCCCTGGTGCCCGGCTCGTCGGACATCATGATCTCAATCCAAGCAAGGCATGTCCTTGCTTGGATGTGCAAAGGGAATATGGGTATCTGATGACGAAAAAATAAATTTCGAGCTGTACGGTTGGATGCCTGTTATGGCGAATAGAACGCAGATGACGCAGATTTAACGGATTTAACGGATTTTTATAAAAACGCAAATTTAAGCAAATTAAAGCTAATTTGTTTCAATTCGTTTTAATTCGTGTTTGAGATAATCAGTTATATCAGTTTGATCCGTTAAATCTGTGTTCAAACCGTACAGGTCGAACTTATTTTCCCACAGATTACACAGATTTACACAGATCTTTTTATCTTCATTTCATCTGTGGCTATCTGTAAGATCTGTGGGACACTAAAATGTGCGGTGAGAATCAAGGGTGAAAATATGGCAGCTATGCCTTTCTTTGAATGCCTTCGGCAAGAAATAGCATGTGAAAATAACAGGTAAAAATATCTGTGGCTATCCGTGAGATCTGTGGGAACTACTTAAAACACCTTAGAGACCCAGTATCTCAAGAAATAGTCATATACACGATATGTCCCATCTTCAGACGTAAGTATCTCCTTCTCCACCAATCCCTTTATAGCTGACTGCACGCTACTGGCAGAAGGCAGGTGATATTTGCGTATGAACTGGGCAGATGTCACTCCCGAAGCCCTACCTTCACAAGCAATTGCCTGCAATACCAGTTTCTGCTTTGGTGGTATCAAAGAAAGCAACTCTTTGTACTGCACCTCCTGCGTCATCACCACATTATACATCGCCTCAGGGATACGTTCTTCACCACACGACTCTCCTGGCATCGTAAGTGCAAACAACTCATTCATTAACATCTGTACAAACCAAGTGACTCCCTCAAAAGTTCGATATACCTGACGCACAGCATCTGGTGATACAGTACGACCAGCCAGACTGAAGAGATCTACAGCAAACCCTACGTAGGTATCCTCCGGAATCGGATTCAACCCCATCGTGACGGCACTCTGATAGAAGGGTTTGACAGGAGAGTTAAACATCATACTCATCACATGACGCTTTGATCCTGCAAAGATAAACGAAATATTCCGGCATTGCTGAATCTTTGACCTCAATGCTGCTTCGACCCCAAACTGCTCGTATTCAGCAATCTGCTGAAATTCGTCAATGGCCACCAAACAAGGCTTATCAGCGGCTTCCATAAAGGCAAAGATCTCGTCAAGAGTCACGTCGGGAGTTTTGACTTCACCAAGACCAAGATCAAAAGTAGGCTCTCCTGTCACTCCATCCAACTTAAACCCTACGCGCAAGGAAGAGAGCACCTTAAAGAATTGCTCCTTCCAAGGGGTCTTGACTGGCTCCAGCTTACGATGCAATTCCTTGCTCCAGACATATACTAGCTCCGCAACAGAGCGGGTAGAATAGATATCAAGATAAAATGTATAATAATGCTCGGATATCTCTGGCTGCTGGAACAAGTGACCAATCAGACCCGACTTACCTAACCTGCGCTGACTGATCAGAGCCACATTACGCCCATTGGACACATGCTTCACAAGTTCTGCTGTCTCGGCAACACGATCACAGAAGAATTCCTCTGGAATAAATCTTCCTACTTTGAACGGATTAAGGCTTATTAGCTTCTTTGCTTCCATAAATTCCGATTATTACACCAATAATTATTATACCTTCAATAATTTTTCTGGCAAAGATATAAAAAATCCCCTCATCCCACGCAATCACTTATCTTGATTCACTCGGTATGAAGGGATTAATCAGCTATTTGGCATCTATGACTGTCAAATCACTGAAGTTATTTGAAAAAATTTGATTTACACAGATCATTTCATCATCATCTCATCTGTGGTTATCCGTGGGATCTGTGGGACTTAAATGTGCGGTGATAATCAAGGGTGAAAATATGGCAGCTATGCCTTTCTTCGAATGCCTTCGGCAAGAAATAAGAGGAGAAAATCAGGGTGAAAATTTCAGGAAAAAATATCTGTGGCTATCCGTGAGATCTGTGGGAACTTATTCGAGCAGTCCGTTTGAACACGGATTTAACGGATCAAACTGATCTAACGGATTATCTCAAACGCGAATTAAAACGAATTGAAACAAATTTGCTTTAATTAGCTTAAATCTGCGTTTTATAAAAATCCGTTAAATCCGTTAAATCTGCGTCATCTGCGTTCTATTCGCGACAACTGTGGGTTTTAATGTCTCAGCACCCACTCCGCAAGGAACTTATCATACACGAAGTACACACCCAGCTCTGACGACACATAATCCTTTTCGAGCAGCCCCTTGATAGCAGCCTGCACCATACTGGCAGTCAGCCGGTACTTATTGAGGAACTTCTTCGACGTGAGACTTTGCGCCTTACCCTCACGGCAAATTGCATAGAGCAGTTCTTTCTGCTTTGACGGAAGTTGAAACACCAGACTTGCCATATTAAAGTCCAGCTGCCCCATGATGATCTGCATAGCTTCCTCAATCCGTTCAGACGTACAGTTCTCCCCCTGTGCAGTCATATTATATAAAGTATTCAGCAGATATTGCAGATACCATGTCACACCCTCAAAGCGCAGATACACGTTCCTTATTGCCTGTTCCTCTATGTGCTTGCCAGCAGACTCAAAATGCATCTGGGCGAAAGCAATATAATGATCTAATGCAATAGGTTCTAATGAGATAGTAGTAGTACTCTGGTAGAACGGACGAGCAGCTGTATTGAACATTTCAGCCAACATGTGACGCTGGGAGCCAGAGAAGATGAACCGACAGTTATTGCAATGTTGAATGTGTGTACGCAGCAACGCCTCCACATTCGTCTCAGGGTAAAGTGCAATCGTCTGAAACTCATCAAAGGCCACGATACATGGCATATCGGCAGCCTCAAGATAAGCAAAGATCTCCTCCAGTGTAACCAAAGGCGACTTAATGTCTCCTAGTTCCAATCCCCAAGAAGGCATGCCCATGGCATCAAACGTCACGTTGGGTCGTATCGAACTGAGCATAGACAGAAATTTCTCCCATACAGATCTCTCCTTGGAGCGTAAGACATCCATAACAGCCTTACCAAAGAGGAACACCATCTCACGGAGATTCTTGGTGGCATAGATATCAATCAGAAAAGTATGATAATGCCCCTTGATCTCAGGCATCTGGAAGCAATGCTCTATCAGTCCTGTTTTGCCAACTCTACGCTGAGCAGTAAGCAGCACGTTACCCGTCTGAGTCAATGTACGTACCAGATACTCTGTCTCACTGACTCTATCGCAGAAATACTCAGGCCCAGCATAGCCATGGACAATGAAAGGATTCGTTTGCTTCATACAGAAAATTATACAACTATTATTATAATACTATTATAATTAGTGCCGCAAAGTTACATCCTTTTCCCCATTCCTCCAAACATTTCGCCACAAAACCTCTCTATATTCATCCGATTCGTGGTCGAAGCAAAGAATTCATGCGAAAATTAGTGGTTAATTCATGGTAATTCCATCTGTGGTTATCTGTGAGACTTAAATGTGCGGTGAGAATCAAGGGTGAAAATATGGCAGCTATGCCTTTCTTTGAATGCCTTCGGCAAGAAATAAGAGGTGAAAATCAGGGTGAAAATTTCAGGAAAAAAATATCTGTGGCTATCCGTGAGATCTGTGGGAAGTTATCCGTTAAATCTGCGTCATCTGCGTTCTATTCGCCACAACAAATACTTGAATGACAAACTACCGCCCCATCAAACGTAACAAGTAAAAGCGCAGGAAGATATCCTGTACCGAATAGATATTATCTTCCACCGTGACAAACCCCGTCTCAATAAGTTTCTTCGATGCTGCTTGGACAGCACTGGCAGAAGCAAGCACATGCCGCCGGATAAACTCTCCACCCAATATTTTTTGAGCATGACCCTCTCTTGCGATGGCATAAAGAAGTTCCTTCTGGCGTTCAGGCACCCTCGAAAGCATCTTACTGTATGCTCTCCCCTCTTCCGAGATGATGTCTTCAAGCGTCTGTTGCAGCAAACCCAGGGAACAACATGTTCCTACCTCTGTATTGATAAATGCCTCATGGAAAAGCTTCTGCATACAGAATGTATTACCTTCCAACTTCTGATACATAGCAAGAACATCATCCTCGTGGATCTCTTTGCCAAATTCCTGAAACCAATGACACACAAACGGAACATACTCCGCAGGAACGATAGGCTCAAGGGACAACTGTTGCGTACTATTGTAGAAAGGACGAGCAGAATTCAGGAACATTTCTGCCAAAAGATGACGCTCACTGCCTGCATAAATGAAATTCACATTGCTGAGGTGCTGAATGTATCCGCGCAGCAAAGCCTCAATATTCTTTTCTGGGAAATTAGCAATCTGCTGGAACTCATCGAAAGCCACAATACAGGGTTTATCAGCATGTTCCAACCAATCGAAAATCTCCTTCAACGTATATTCCGGCTGAGACAATCGTCCCATCTCTAACTGAAATGTCGGACCACCCGTCAACGGATCATAGCCAAACGAGCCAGCAAGAGACTTCAATGCTTGCACCAAAGTACGCAACGTTTTCTCACCACGTCCTTTCAAAGTATCGAATACCTGCTGACCGAAAGTACATACCATCTCTTTGAGGCTTGCAGTATGCAGAATATCCACGTAGAACGTATAGTAATTCTCCTTTATGGCAGGCAATTCGAAGCAATACTTTACTAATCCAGATTTTCCCATTCTGCGAGAAGACATCAGAAGCATATTTCCCTGATTGGTCAAAGTCCGCACAATACGTGCCGACTCCTCTCTTCTGTCGCAAAAATATTCAGCAGGAATATTGCCTGTGATTACAAACGGATTTGTTCTTCTATCCATGTCAAGCGATTGTTTAGTTCAAAACCAAAGTGCGCAGATAAGCACTCTTCACAGCGCAAAGGTAAACAAAAAAAAAGAATTATACAAATTGCATTATGCAAAATGAATAATTCAAACACGAATTAAAACGAATTGAAACAAATTTGCTTTTATTTGCTTAAATTTGCGTTCTATAAAAATCCTTTAAATCCGTTAAATCTGCGTCATCTGCGTTCTTTCCGACCAAATGAGGTTTCAACCAATCACTTCCCAATACGTAACACCCTGAAGCAGAGACGCCGAACAGTCTCAATAACCGCACACACAGCATACACCAGGAATGGCAATCCAAATATCGCCCCGATATACGCCCACCCCTCCATCTCTGGCACATGCAGTATCTCTCCAAAGATCCAAGGGAACGTCAACGGATGCAGATGGATGACATAACTGCACAGGCAGAACGATGACAGCCAGTTGATACAGCGACTTGAGCCAATATCCAGCTTCGAGAAGAATCCAAACAAAGCTAATGATCCCACAAAGATGAAAATGGTATTATAGCTGATAAAGCTCGTGAAAGGGAACCCTAGCAAATGCGAGTAAGCCAACTGGAACAACCCACATCCTACCATGCAAGCCACATAAATCAGCAAATAAGACATCCTTGAGTAACGAGATAAAGTATCATACAACCTAAAATACCGTCCAATCAGATAAAGCAAACAGAAGCTCATGATACCATATCCTGCATCCTCAACCACCGCATTGAAGTTGAGCAAATACCCCAATGTCGGCACCCCCACGAACAGACAGACACTTATCCAAATGGTCTTCCTGAGCAGCACGCGATCCACCTTCTCCACAAACGCATTCAATGCAGGAGCAAGCAGGCACAAAGCGAAATAGACCGTGATGAACCAATACTTTTTAGTCAGCACGGAACAAATACATGGCTTAATTGGTGAAAAACTTGCAGCCAATTCAATGGTTTCTGCATTAGTGACACTTGCATTCATCATCATCTTAGTCAAAGCGCAGAATGCATGAAGTTGTTTCACAACTTATAAATTTTGTAAAGTTGCTACGTTATCGTCGCGATCAAATACCCCGCTTACTCTCATATACATACATCGTTGAATAGCCTTCAACTCGAATTGAATCAAAGATGCTATAATTTGTTCTTAAAAAATCAAGGTCATCTTGATTAGCTATACCATTTTTCTCAAAAAAAACCCATTTCGGAGAGTGACGCAACAGACTTTTTTCTTCTTGTTTTTTTAATGTAGCAGAGACCTCCAATTGAAACGGCAAGAAAATACGATTGCATTGAATCTCGCCATGTCGTTGCAAAATAGTATATCCTAATTCCCTTGCGTTATAATTATAAACATTGTCCAGATGATCCATTTTGCACAAGACTCTCTCTGCATCTGAAAAATACGTTTTTTGATTACCTTGCCCAATCGAGATAGCCGATAAATACAAGGCATAAGATAAAGGCAATAAAGAGAAGGTCGACGCCAGTAAATAGTTCATCTTACGTCCTTCATTCATACACATAATTAAGGCAAAGACACCAATGGGTACAAAAACAACGAAATAATGCCTAAACTTGTTCGGTCCCATCGACAATGTTGCAATCAAAAATGCCAAAACCAAAGGAACGAATAAATCTAGATTCTTGTGATGTTTTACCGTAGCGAAAAATCCAAATAACACAAAAGGTGCATATAGCATAGCATTTCTAATCCATGGCAAATCAGGAACGCGATAATGTTCCATGTACTCTAGATTAAAACCAACAGTGCCAAAATACAGTTGATATAAACCATTCAATCCAGCTTTTACATAAAAGAATACAACAAATGGTAGGATAGTGATGATAACTCCTGAAGAAACTAGACAGATAGAGCGAACGATTTCTTTATAATCCTTATTAAGAATATGTCGAAAAATGACATATAAACAAAGACCAGCGACAATAGCCAGATTATTCATTCTTGTCATTATGCAAAACCCAACACATACACCAATAATAACGTAGTTTATTATCGAATAATTAAAAGATTTTGCTAGATAGCCCTTAATGTATAAATAAAGAGGAATACTCAAAGCCAAC
>JAZLJN010000135.1:0-45721 GCA_045617885.1 Bacteroidales bacterium
CGAGTCCATAGAATTCCTCCAGCTGTCGCTTGCTGAGCAGGTCGTATGGAGTCTCACGATTCAGGAAGTTATCATTATACGCACGGAGGATACGCGACTGACGGCCACGGATGTATTCGAGCATGGAATAGTCATCGGCAATGCTTGCCACTGCAACGGCATTCTTACAATCCTCATGTTCGTCCTTGTTGTAATAGTTGCACATGAAACGGCCCCAAGTAGGCTTCTTCGAAAAATCCTTATCAGACAGCTGCTTGGTAAAACTGATCTGAGGAGCAAAGAACTTATTGTCAGAATCGGCGTATGCCCCAAGAAGTGCTGCTCCTGAGATATTGGCAGCCGTACGCATACAACCATACATTCGCAGGTCACTTGCCGTTCCTACCAGGGCGCCTGAAGCATCTCCATCGTGAATGCAGCCCACCACATAACTAGGGCCTGTAAGACTCTTGGCAATAGCATTGACATTAGATACCTGATTGTTCGCCTTCACTGAAATGCCACTGATGTAACAGCCCCATCCGGCAATGGCAGTACCATTCATTGTAGGTTCTGCCTCATTCAGCAGTCCTATGCTATGCGTCGTCTCAATGCGCAGGTTGCTGATCGCACCATCCACCACGTATCCGAACAGATAGTTCCCCGTTACATTCAAGTCCTTCAGCGTATGAGCCACGCCATTGTTATATCCATCAAAATAACCCTTGAAAGGAGCAGGGACACTCGTCTCCCCATAGAGTATCGATTTCTTGCCCACTGCATCAATCTTCTGATCCTGAAAATCAAGGTCAGCATCAAGCACCACCTTAAAGTGACGGTTCAGTTCTTCATCAAAGAAACTATAAGGACCGCGCAGATAATCCTCCTCAGAGTAAGCTTCGCGGTTGGCGTCAGAGGGATAATAATGCTCATAGAACACATATCCCTGAGCTTCAAGCACACTCTTCTCCACAAACTGAGGATGCTGCTGGTCATTCACCGTACTCCAGCCATATTCTGAAGGAGTCTTGGATATTGTTCCGTCCTCATTGGTCTTCACATCATATTCCTTCACCAGTCGGTAGATAGGTGTCTGCTTCTTACCCGCCACACCATTCACGAGTTTGATAAACTCCAGGAACTCCTGCACAGTAGAGATATGGAACTCTGGAGCATAGTTCTTGTTCGATTTGGTGTCCTCAATCGCCGTAACGATAGCTGATTTCCACCAGCTGTAGGTACCATTGTCAGTCACGTTCACCGTCTGGTCAGTAGCATTGCCTTCAGCAGCATCCTGTACATCCCAAGAGAAGCTGTCACCTGGTTCAATCGTCAACTGATTGTAACGATAGCCCACCCTAAACTCATAACTGGCACCGGCAGCCATCTCCAGTCCATTAGGATAACAAGGGGTATCACCATCCATGATATCGCTCAGCGAGAAGATATGATACGTTGACTCCAGATCGCCACTCTGGCTCACGTCTTGCAGCGTAACTCTAAAACGTGTGTAGGGAGGCAACGTTATAGGTTCACCGCCATGATTCGAACTGATATCATACGGGATGGTAACCAGTGCGAAATGGGTATTGTTATAAGCAAACACCGGATGCTTCACATCGGTTGCCACTTGGGCGGAAGTCTTGTCGCCATACCGTACTATCCTGCCATCGTTCGTGTATGCCCATTCCTCAATCTTGCGGATATCGTCATCACTGGCATTGTCATAAGCAGTCCTTGTCATTGCAGTCAGCAGACCAGTCTCTATATCGACACCCGCCGGCAAAGACATTCGGTTATATGCAGCAATGACATTCGCCACAGCTTGGGCAGCGGTCAGTGTGGTGCCATTTGTGTCCTTTATCACCTTGTCTTCATCATCATTCCCGATTGTATCGGCATTATCCTCGCGTTCATAATCCTCTTCATCCAGACATATCTCCACCTTCTGTAATCGGTTACCGCTGTTCTTCACCGAGAAATATATACGGCATCCCAGATGCTTCAATGTCATGGAGATTGATTCTGTAGGACCTGACACAGTTACCCAGTCCGAAACCATGAAGTCGGGGTAATAGCTGCTCTTGCTGCCAAGGAGAGCATTTGACAGATTACTGCGAGCCCACGAACGGAAACGAACGGTCTTACCATTCTCCCAGGTGATGGAGTCTTTATCTGTTTGTACATCAGTAGTAAGGGTTCGGCCCGAAGTAACGTTGGCTTCATAATCGCCTTTCATCCTGCCTTCGTACACCTCCCAGTCACGTTTCAGCATCACCTCCGTACCAGGCACATGGGTATATTTATACTGATAAGCACGGAACACCTCATTCTGCCAGTCGAACGTTCCGTCATCTTTGACATACTGACGGTAAATTACCATCAGATCACCCTCATTGAACACACCTGTATCATTATAAGTGACACGAGTCTGGAACTCCGACGCACGTGTGACGTTAAAGTTCACAGCAGATCCGATCATCTCCCGCTGTTGGGAAGTGAGATGATTCTGTAGCAGTTCATCGTCATTACAGGTGGTGAACAGCAGGATTATGGAGAGTAAATAGAGTATTCTTTTCATCTGTCAAATAGGATTAGTATCTGAACAATGCAGGAGTGTGATTAGGCACCTTGGTTGAACCTGTTCCATCGTAGCAGTTATCTACGTTGCCGCTGACGGGGCGCGATGGCTCTGAAATGTATCCAGTACGAGGAATAACGTTTCCTTCGCTATCAGTCGATGTAGTATATACACTTTCTGGGAACAAAAGTCCATTCACCTTCAGATTCATCACCTCAGCTCGCCAGCCTGTTGTTCCGTCTGTATAAGGCACCTTTACACCACCCTCTGTATGCACATTCGCTTCGCCTTCAGTAGTAGTGTCATAAGCACCATTCAAACCTGCAAAGAGAGAGGAGCCGCTCACGTGATCTAATTCTGTATAAAGATGCTCCGGCTTATTATATGGAGAATACGAATAGTTACCTTCTTCTCCGCTTCGAGTAAAATAAGTTCCATCGTCAGCAGTAAGCAACCGCAAGCGTGTTGGAGATGCTGGAATATACTCATCGTATGCAGGTACCTTTGGGGTGGTACCAAGTATAGAATTTGCATTTACCTCATAATGTTCCTCTACTGCAGGAGTCTTAATAACCATAGCATTGTTAGTAGCGACTAACTGATCGTATTCTTCCTGTGTAACTTCAGAATTACCATCAAGTGCCTTGTACTCTTCATAGGTATAAAAAACCGCATCACTTGCTGGGACTAACGTTAGCGAGCTGGTAACATACTTCGCACCATTTACCTCTGTGAGTTCGCTCTCATCATATAGCACGGCGTCATGATGCTCCATGGTAAAGAGAGGACTCGGCATTGTATATATATTTGTCTTGCTTTGGTCGGTATAAAGCATTGTTCCTTCATTATCATAGTCTGCAGTTGTTGCCTCATTCCATTCTTCCCATGCCTGGTCAGTCTCAGTTATTGTAATCTTATAACCATGCGCATCCAGATGACCGGTGAACACAAAGTCATCAGGCAAATCTTTTGCACTAATGGTGATGTCGGAAGTCAGGATAAAGTAATCGCCGTGACATTCGCCTCCCTCGTATGCCTGGGCGAATTTCTTCTTCCAGGTATTGAGCGTCACATACTGTCCTACTGTGCCATCCTCACCAGTAGTCATTTCGTTGTAGAAACCACCATCCGTCACCTTATCGCTACTAACCGTAGCATTGTAAGTATAGGCACGCTGCCAGCTGCTACCTGCTTTTGAGAGACTATGATCCAACCGATTATCTACGCCATACCAGTCATCATCCTTCTGCTTGTTGATCCATGTTTCCGATCCAGAGGCATTATAATCGACCGACTTACGGGAGATACGCAGATACACCACCGTCTGCTCGTTGGCATTCAGGTCGAACTCAAACTCCTTGGTATAGATCAATCCATTACTCAGCGTCAGTTCGAAGTCAATCTTGTTCTTCTTCGTAACAAGCGCTTTCTTTTCATCATCATTCAGTTTCTGGTCCGAAGCATTATGCTCGTCATACATCACATTATTTACGTCTGAGTAGGTAGGCCGAACAATCAGGTCGTACACAGGCACCTTTCCATAGTTGATGCGGGTAACTTTTGCATTCTTCAATGTCTGGTCTGAAGCAGTCTTATAATTGTTATAATAAGACAACCAATCCCCCATGGTAGGGAAATAATACTCCTGCTTCGTATCATCGTAGAACATATAGAAGTCCGCATCCTTCTGCTCAAATGCACCCGTAGTGTTCTGCACCTTACTTCCCTCCTCACCTACAAAGTGAGGAATCACCTTTCGGACACCTTTTTCTCCCCATTGCGGAGTAAGGACGTGAGTTTCATCTGTATTCTTGGTATCATGCACACCATGCAGCACCTCTACATTGCTGAAACGTAGAGATGTTGTAGAAGGGTCTTCTGTTGAAGTAGCATTGCCACTGGCATCCAGCTTGTATCCTTTCAAGGTTACGGGATGTTCCGGATCCAGACTCATGTCCGGATCAATCAGGATATAGGCAATCACACGTGACAGACGATGATAGAAAGGCAGCTTTACACGACCCACTGTGGCATGAATCCTGGTGTTGGCAGGCATAGCCAGATAGTGTTCCAGAAAAGAATAATTAGTCTCGCTACTCTGATCGGTCGTAATATTGGGAGCTGAGGTAGTATTGACCGAATTAAGGTCTGAGCGTCCAGTGCCAGTCACGGCAGCACCATAGCGCAGATTATCGGGCACAAACATTCCCTCGAAGTAATGCTCACCATTGCCATACCAGATAGCGGGTTTATTATCATCCTTGTAATTGAAACTATAGATAGCCCAATTAGTCACATTATCTTTGTTAAAATTTTGATCTTCCAGCGTTCCGCCAGTAAGCTTAAGGATAGCTACACGCTCTCTCCTTTCGCTCTCCACATCACTTACCTTACCATAGGTGATATCCAGTCCCTCCTTCAGCGGACGAATCAACCAAGGTAGTTCCTCAGCATCCTGCACATGCAGGGCTCGTGTAGCATTCTCTGACACTGAGACATCCAATGGCGAAGCAGATACACCCACCAGGATCTTCTCACCCGTCAGGTCCGCCTTCCCACTCTCCTCCCAGTCATGATCTGTGCAGGCAGTAAGAGCAAGCAATATAAATAATATATATAATGTATGTTTCTTCATCTGTCACTCACATTTAGAAATTTTCCTGTGTTGGCATTACTGCATTACGCTTGCCTATGGTGGTTACTATGGTATAGCCATTCAGCAGTCCGTTCTGTGCCACACCATCCATATCCGCCTGCCACCAGTTACCCTGACATTCACCAGGCTCACCCTCTGTAGCAGTACCTACGTAATTGTTTCCATCCTTGGTATATTGAGAGAATCCCAATATAGCACCATGCTGTTTCTGTGCAGCAAGGCCATCAGTAGTATTGACATCGAAAGTTGCCTGATACCAGCTGGCACAGTCCACAATCGAAACCTTAGGCTCCTCTCTATTACCAGAGATCTCCTTTACAGTCGTACCTCCCAGAATGCCGCCATAATAGGTCTGCATCTTGCCAGAATCGTCTGCGATATCCAAAGTAGGTTGCGAAGAATAAAAATAATAGGTACTGTTCGTGATGGTAGCTTGTGCTGCACAAGCCACGATACCACCGACGTAACGCCTTGCATCCGAAGTACCGCCTTCGCTACTATTATTTGGCGTCCACGAGAGCACAGAGCCCTTCACCTGGCAGTTATCCACCATGCCATTATGATGTACCCAGCAGACCAGGCCTGCGGCAGTAGCACCCTGCACGTAGCTATCGCCTTCCGCCATTTTCACCTTCACATTGCGAACTACGCCATAATCTCCACTTGTGCTAGCTGAACCTAAAGTCTCTGGTTGGCGAACAGAATAAGCAAGAGCCGCAATTGCTTCAGTAGAATTGTACTTGCCATCTGCGTTCAAGGCAGGTGTAGCTATCAGAGGTTTCTTCAGTTCAAGCGTCATGTCATGTACGTAGCCAGTAATATTGGAGAAGAGCATGTGTACAGTTGATTTTTCTTCGAACGCAGAACCTTTGCCTGCATCATAGGCAGTAGGAATACTTACCTTGGTACTACCATCCGTATCCAGTGTGATGGTCTTATCATTGCCATCCAGCTCACAGTAGAGGTTGCCAGCGCAATAGCCAGTTCTGCTGGTGATATCCTCGGTTTCTTGAGCATGATTCCAATACTCTGCCCATACTGTAAAGTCATTGGCAATACGGTATTTATTATCCATCTTGTTATAAGTATCGGTAAGCAGAGTTGCAAGCTCCTCCTGACAGTCAAGCACGTTATTGTATTTTGCGCTCGAAGCATTCGTTCCAGCATCCGGGTTCTCAGCCAGCGTTGGCCAGGCATTATTGCCTACAGTCAGGGTATTCAGATCACCAGATGTATCTTTCGTATGGATAATGTTCTTGAAGTTCTCCGGATGTTGTGACAGTGTGATGCCGTAGTCGAAGGTATTGTTAGTCAGACGGCCCTCGCCCAAGCCTACGATGCCGCCGCCCATCACATTCTCGCCGCCTTTCACGCATGCATACATCGTGCAATGGTCAATGGTAGGCGAGGTACTCTGGTCTGGAGCAATAGACTGCGCTGCAATGCCACCTATATAGGTTATTTCAGTCTCATTTTCAGCTCTCACAGGCAGAGAAGAGCTGCAATTCATTATATAGCCATTATTCACTTCTACGAAACTGGCACGTGTAGCTGATGCCTGCGTATTACCCACCAGCAGATTGATGTTATCAATCGTACCTTTATTGGTCACGGCAATGGCAGAAGGCAAAGCCGTGGTATGGTTCATGACAATCGTACCATGCAGGAGGTTGCCGGTCGAAGATATTTCTTGTACCAGTCTGCCGGAGCTCTTGAGCGAAGCACCTGCAAGATTCAGCGTGGCATTAAGCGTAAAGTTTGAATATTTTGTCCAGGGATCATCAGTGATGGTCGGTTCAGCGCCTTCAGTGGCACCAGGTGTCACCAACTTATCCAGATCGAGTTCCGTAGCGGCAATGATTGCAACATTACCTGCACGGTTCAAGTCTGCATCACTTAGAAAATCTATCAATTCAGCACGAGACTTAATAACCGTAGGGTCACCGTTCTGCCCGTAGTCATCACAGATGGTAGAGGTCACTACTTCTGTCCAGTCCTCAATCCAAGCCGTGATGAATACAATACGGTTGGTCGAGAGTGTAGCCTCAATAGTAAGATGTTTACCAGCCTCCAGATTATATGCAGCTTGCATTGCAGCCACCTCTTCCGGAATGGCACTTGAGAATCGCCCATCATTGCTGGCATAGAACGAGAAATGAAGGTTACTCAGGTTGATGGCTGCAATCTTATCATCTTTCGGATTCTCCAAGAAGTTATGTGGCTCCACAATGGCATCGAACTTCAGGTTGACTGAGTCCGCAGCTCCGCCATTTACGTCTTCAGTGTATTGTACTTTGGCACCGCCTATCAGTGGCTGCTTGATTGTGTCAGGCGTCAAAGCCGGGTCTGCGTGATAGTTGACAAAATATACCTCAGCATTGGGATTATAGGTATTGTCCCGCTCATTATAGAGCGCAGCCACTGCCTCACGCTTCACACCCTTTCCTGCCTTCAGTATCACCGTAATCCAAGCACGTTCATGCTGCAGGAAGAGCGGAATCTTCTTGTAGTTCTCTGATGCCTTCGGATCCTTAGGATCTACCATCAGACCTTCAGCATCATGCCAAGCCTTATTCAATTGGTACCACTCCTTACTGGTGTGATAGTTGGGAGCATCAATGCGATCAGCCGCTTCACCATTCTCTGGTTCAAAGGGCGAGAATGCATAGCCATGCAGACGGTCCTGAGCAAGCCAGGCGGCAGGAGTGCTCTGGTCACTTTCTATGGCATCAGTGCCAGCAGTGGCCTCAAACGCATACTTGGTATTGTTCGATTCCCAGCGTAAAACGGAGGCATCCGTCTTAGGCTTCAGCGTTCCATCCGCATCGTAGGTGACGGTTGAGCCGACGGTCGTAGATTCTGGTATGTACAATGTCGGATCACCAACCTTCTCTTCGTCGCCTTTCAGCATCGTAATCGTCAGTTCGTAGTCATCAGCAATGGTATTATAACTGCTGAGCAGATCAGAGTTCAGTGCACGTGTCGCAGCCCCCGGCTTTGGGATGCTGGTAGTAAACAGCACCTCTTCGCCTATTCCGATCTCACCGGCGACATCTCCGTTGATGAAGACGTCATCCTGGCAAGAAACGAAACAAGCCAGCAAACAGAATATGTATAGCAGTTTCTTCATTACACTCACTTAATTAGGGGTTGGAAGAAGTCGTTACGATGGAGCCATCAGCATTGTATTCCTCCTGGTTCTCTTCCCATGGGATGATCTCCGTGCGCACCACGGCGAGCGTACCACGTCGCAGCTCTATGTTCCAGATATATTTCGTACCCTGTTCCAGCAGTCGCAGGGGTTGGTTCTGATCGTTCTTTTCAGGCACGCGATAGGTAGCCACATGCTCCACACCAGGAACTGGATTTCCACCCGCATCCGTAGTATCCTCCTCTTTCCAGGTGATACGTATGGCCTGCATTCGGCCAAAAGTGATACACTCGTATGACTTTACAATCTTATTCAGCTCCTTTTCATCATCAGGGACATTACGCACAAACATCTCAAAAGAGGTGCCGTAAGGATTGGCTTGAAGCTGTGCATCGGTAAAGTCTGTAGCCACCACCTCCTTAAAGGTACTTGACTTGAATCCGGCAGGGACATCAATCGTTCCGTCAGACTTCATATTGGTGAACATGTAACCCGTGTTTGTCACGCCCAGTAGCTCTACCTTCTGGATTTGGCCTTCTGTGATCTGCACCGAATTATCTACAGAGTTCTTCAAGTTCACCTGCACCTGAGCAAACTGATGCTTGAAAAAGAGATGCACACGGTTAGCCTCCATGATGGCAGATTTTGGCACCTGATCTATGGTAAGTGCCTGCAGCACATCTGGCTGTTCTGACATGGCAGTTTTGCTACCTTTACTGAGGTCAAAAGCCATGGCAGGATACTCATCAATAATCTCTTTCGATTCCTTGGTTTCGTACACCTGATAGCAGCAGACGAATGTCTCTGTCGGACAAATCACGAAACCATACTCATCGCACTTGTAGAATTTTGTGTTATCATCAGGATCCTGAAAGGCAACCGTCTTGCCATCATCATCTACTACATAAACGCCCAAAGTATAGGTTCTCTGGTTAGAAGTTTCTCCAGTATATTCTTCCCTGCTAGTGGTATCATAGATGGTCATCTTATACCAGCTACTCTTACGATGAGTATCATCTATTTTGGTATAACTACCATCTGAAGAATATCCACTAGGACGATCAATTGTACTGCTGATGCAAGGGATTTTTTCGTCAGCTAAAATATACCACTTTTCCCTACGAGGAAGATCACCAAGGCTTGAGGCAAATGACTGCTGAGCTTCCTGAGCCTCATCGGTGATGAGAGCCGCCAGCGCAGTTCCAGTTGGATTCATGGCAGCCTCTCTCAAAGTGCTTAATTTAGTGAAAGGGGACGACAGATTATATACCATGAAATTTTTCTCCTCCCACTGTGCCTCCTTGATGCCGGTATGGTGTTCATAGACATCCGATTCGCCGTCTTTGAACAGAAGCTGAGTACCCGTATAGCTTGTCGCATGGTTCAGGTCGGTCCATGCCAAGAAGGCATGTTCCTTACGGTTCTGCCAGTAGAAGGTAGGGGCATACTCATCGTTGGAATAAGTATCCTCTTTCTGTGCAGAGGTAGGATAATCTTTTTTCCAATATAGAGAATTACCCGCGCCACCATTGTCTACCTTGAGCCAGGCTGTGTGATAGCGGAGCGTGTCATACAACGCACCGCTCTCATTCGTCTTGTAGTACATCTTGCACACGAAACGATGAGCAGCCGGCATGAAGTAGGTCTTGCCATCGGCACGGGTAGAGACAGCATTCTCCGTAGTGCCGGCAGCCAACATCACCTTTTCGCCCTTGTAATGTTCCTCTTCTGGCACGGGTTTATCTGGCAGGAGGTGATCCTCACATCCCGTCATCATCATCGCCATCATCCAGACGAAGGCAAACTTGTATATATAATTAAATGTACGCGTAACCACGAACTCTTTAACTTTTTAACTCTTTAACTTTTTAACTTCGCGCTTGCGCGATCAGTCCCAATCCAATGTAGCTTCACCACTACCAGTCTTCTCTACCCAGTCTTTCACCAGCGCACGGAAGATGATTTCCTCCTTGCCCAAAGTAATCTCGTAGGTATAGTGTTCACCACGCTTCCATTTCTCTACGTAGTTGTCTGAATTCATGTCCTTGCACTTTGACAACTCAATGCTGTAGCGAGTGCCATCGGCCAGGGTGACGTAGAGCATGATCTTGGTACCTGCAGATTTTAGTTCTCCTGGGGTATGAGAAACCAAATTCGTGTTTGCAGGTGTTTCACCGTTTGGCAAGACATAATGCTCTGGCACTTGGATATCTCCTTCATGGACAGCGCCAGGGAGAGTTGCGTTGTAGGCATTGGCATCCTCTGCGGTATAAGTTTTCTTTGTTGTATCCGTTGTGACAGCACCTGGCAGAGATGCATTAAACGCTGCGGCCTCATCAGCTGTGTAGTTACCTGACGATGGCTTTGGATCACCTTCTTTTACAGCGCCTGGAAGGTTTGCGTTATATTCAGCAGCCTGGACTGCAGTATAGGTATCTCCGTTACCATCAAGATCACCTTCCTTTACAGCTCCTGGAAGTTGTGCATTATATGCTGTGGCCTCATCTGCTGTGTAATTGCCAGGTGAAGGTTTTGCATCACCTTCTTTCACAGCCCCATCAAGAGCCGCATTGTAAGCAATAGCCTCTTCTGCTGTATATTTCTCCTCGTATCCTGCAGAACGAGCTCCTGTGAGATTAGCATTATGAGTATTTACCTCAGTTTCATTATACAAATCTACTGGGACAGGAGTTAGTTCGGACGTCAAATAATACGTTCCGCTTCCTCCACCCGTTGGCAATGAGGTTCCATCGTTATAGATCAGTGTGAGTTCTCCAGACTGGTAGAAAGTTGGAGCAGCATCGCGCGTGTCTCCATCCTTATCCTGTGTCAGTGACTGAGGAATGACTATCTGGTTGAGGAGTTTGAAGTTTGCATCAACTGGCTGATCCTTAATAGTGCGAGGGTCTTCTGGCGTTGGCGTAATGTCTGCTGGTGATGTCAACGTCTCGATGTCACCTGTTTTAATATTAATTGTACCACCATCATACAGGTTGATGACGGTTATCTTAGCTCCGGTCAGATCCACCTTTGCATCATCATCGACTCCATCTGGATTCTTCAGAATAACCGAAATCTTGCTCATGGCATGTTCGAAAGTCAATGGTACGTCACCCGTACGGGGATTAATAGCAGAACCTGCTTCATATACCTTGTCCGCACCATTCTCCTGAATAGTATTTCCATTTGCATCCTTACCCGTATGCTTAGAAGTCTGAGCCCAAAGGAGATCTAGACCCTGACTTGCACTCTGATCTCCAGATACGCTGGTAATGACATTAGGATTGTTTGAAGGATCCTCTACCTTCGCCAAAGCACGGAAGTAGTAAGAAGTTGATCCATTCTGCCAATAAAGGACAGGATCACCGACCCACTTTCCAGAACTGTATGTGTACGTCGATGCTTTCTGAATCCCGTCATTCTCACTGTCTGCATCATAATCGGTGGCAGCTGTATTGGTAGTAGAGCGCCAGAGGTCAAAAGAGGTAGATGTAACTTCTGTTCCAGACGCAACACTACTATTCACTACATCTGTATCGAACATAATTGCGCCTTCAATTGAAGCTGTCACATCCTTCCAATCAGTGATGTAAGCCTTCACTTCAATCTTTTGCTTCTTCAGCGTAACTTTGATGCGATAGTTTACGCCTGGAAGGGTAATACCTCCATTCTCAGTAGAATAATCAGCTACAGGAATATTCTTAGTCAATGTTGAAGAGGCAATACTGTATGCTTTCAATTCACTACTCCAAGCTGCAGAAGCTCCGTCAGGCACAGTTGTCAATACCGCATCTGTAAGATTGATGTCATACTTATTGCCATCTACCGTCACTTGAGCCAGCAGATTTCCATACTTCATTACAGTAGGAGCAATGATAGCTTCATAGACGCGCGACTTCTTTGCAGTAACTTCGTCATCAGCGAGGCGCATCTGAATCTTTGCATCATCACCACTGGCAACAGCCGTAGAGTGCGAATAGGTCGGTGCAGTAGTTGCAGTCACACGATTTGCATAGAGCGTAGGAGTAGTTTCCTTTCCAACAAAAGCCGTTGCCTTATCCTTATTTTCGCCATCAGCATAGACATCGAAGCCCTCATCAAGTACAATTTCGATGGTTATCTTGCTCATGGCATGGGTATAAGGAAGAACCAGTGTACCATGATTCTTTTTACCTTCAGCATCCACATGGGCGTATGGTACAGGAGTCTGCTCTGCCGACCAGAGGAGATCGCTCTTCTGGAAGTTTGAGGCGTCAGTTCCTGTTGGCACAACGTTTTGTTCTGAAGAAACTGTCCAACCAAGTACACCTGTTTCATTGACAAGTGCCGTTGTAGGTGTTCCTCCATTATAGCAATAGCCATAGTAAGACTGCAGATAGTGTCCTGAGGTACGGAGATCATGATCTGCATCAACTGAATTGCTGAAGTCATCCCAATAGAGCACTGGAGAGGCTGTCAAATCAGTAGTTTCCTTTGTATTGTCTGTAGTCATTCCAAGTGCTACACCTGTACCGATAGGGGTAATATCACTGCCTGAATAAGCAGTCATATCAGTACTACCCTTGGTAAATGACACCAAGAGTGGAGCCTTATCTGCAGAAACAGATGTTCTTGCTCCTGTATTTCCATCCCAAGTCACATGACGCAGGTATGCGATGAGTTCATCTCCAGTCTTAAAATCCTTATTTTCGGCACGAGTTGAAGCTGAGGCATCATTTGCATCGAGCAAAGCTGAGATGGTAATAGGCGTCTTCTCCTTTCCATTCAAGAAAGGATTGCTGTCCACCACATCATCCGTGCATGATGCCAGTATGGCTGAAGTTATTCCTACAATATTATATAATAAAGTCTTTCGCATAAATCAATTCTTTAGAACCAGACGTCTTCGCTTGCCGTTACAGTCACCCAGTCTGTAATAGTAGCAGTTACCTTGATTTCTGTCTTTTCAAGATTAAGTGTATAGACATAGTGTTTACCACTTTCCCATGAAGATATTACCTTAGGATTAGAATCTCCCGGTTCTGTCACTTTAATATCCTTGATTGGAGCATAGTAAATATCATCAATGCCTTGGGTCGTGTCTCCATTCTTGTAAATAGTAATCTTGAACTTAAGTTCACCCGAAGTATTGGTAAAAGCTTGAGGCACTACAATGCTGTGCCGATATGTATCGGCTTCAGTTGTTACATGTTCCACTTCAAAATCCGCCACGGAATTGGTTGCTGATACGGTCTTAGCATGTATATCAACTTCTCCAGAAGTATAACCTCCGACTATCTCGACTTTGGCATTTGTGAGATTAACTGCATTAGCAGGTGTTGGACTTCCAGTAACTGTTGTCAGTCGTACTTCTACCTGCGACATCATATAGTCGAATGTGAGGTTTATCCTACCTTCACGCGCACAAATACCCCCAGTGGACATGTCCACCTGAGTATGATCTTCATTTCCACACATCGTCCCCGTCGTTATCACAGGAGCACCAACAAGAAGATTACTTGGGGAGGTTGAGGCGTTGTAAATACCTGCAGTAACGGCAATCTTTCCTTCAGAAACCGTTGTTGACGCCGGACTCACACCTCGCATAAAATAGTGAATCTGGTGGTTTGGCCAGTAAAGCGAAATATCGTTATTGCTGGCATCCTTAAATGGCCATATTGCAACGCCATCAGCGCCATTTGAAGGTTTTTGTGCCGATGCCTGCTTAGTGTACAGAGTTGATGCATTTGCCTCTTTAGCATCACTAAGATAGAAATCAAAAGAATCCATGACATCCTTAGTTGCATCTACAGCATTTGCAATACCCACATTACCAACAACATTGATCTTAGGAGTTGCTTCTTCTGCCATTACGTCAATCCAATCAACAATAGTCGCAGTCACTTCTATTTTCGTCTTATTGACTTTGACGTTCAAAATATAGTTCTTGCCAGATTCCATCGTTGTAGTAGAACCCATTGCAGCAAGAAGCTTATCTTTAGTTACATAGTAGATATTATCATCCGCATTAATCTTGGCGATGTAATCATCTGCACTACTTCCAATGGCAGAAATATCTCTTGTTGGGAAAACGATAGCAGTACGTTTTACACTACCTGTTGAAGACCATGATGTAGGCGTATCAAGGAAAGTAGTAACATCTGTTATTGTTCCTGCATTTGAGGGAACTCCGGACGTAATATCAATAGTGCCTGACGTTGGGAATTTATGAAGTATGACAGATGGCTCCTTAACGAACTTGCCATCAACAAACCCCTCTCCCGCAGTAAGATTGACTGTTATCATACTCATCACATGGCGGAACTCAAGCAGTTTGCCTGATGCACGGTCATCAAACTTGTATGTTCCGTCCACCCCTCCATCTTTAACATTGTTAGAGATTATGTAATCCTTGGTTGTCCATCCTGAAGTCTGATTTTTCTCAACAGAAACGCTTTGTGCGGTCCAAGAAGTTACAGTTGGTGCAGCGACATTCTTATCATTAATTGCTGCACCATAGATAGTAAGACCCTTTGCACGACCATTGTCTACTACATCGGGCATATTATCTGGATCTGCAGTTCCGTAATCATCCCAATAGAGTTGCTCCGCAGGTGTGAAAGTGACTTCATTATGCTTCGAACCAGAAGGAGACTCTACGCCTACAGTAGCAGTTGTTGTCTTAACAATATCCTCAGGAGACTTTCCTTTCCATACGCCACTGACCTGCAGACGAAGTTTTACACCTTGTTCTATGAGTTTATGACCACCGCCATTAGCAGTAGCATTATGATTATCTTCTGATCCTGCTCGTGTCTGCACACCACTTCCCCCCTCGCCTATTCCTGCCCCGAGCACAATGGCATTGTCGGCCTCGCCCACGGTGTAGTGTGGGTTGAGGTCGTCATCGTTGCACGCAGTAAGGATGGCGGCGGCGGATCCTAATAAATATATATAATGTGTAAGCTTCATTGCGTTACATTTAGATTATTATCTCATTATGATTATCCTGATGAAGAACTGAATCATATCAGCGCTTCCACTATCTCGCATCCATCCAAAGTGATGGTCTTGATTCCAGGGACTTTTTTCTTGTTAAAGGTGAAACTGACAAGGTATCCTTTCTTCAGATGAAAGTAGTCAAGATAATCTCGCAGTTGCTTCTCTCCACGTTGATTATAGGCATTTCCATGCCATATCTTCATCTCTATGACATATTGCTGACCGAGGTAGTCAACGACGAGATCAGTTCGGGTGTTATCACGGGTCTGAGCCTCTACATAGTAATGTCCAACACCATTGATGATAGGACGAAGGTACAACATAAAGAGCTTTCGACCCATTTTTTCGATGAAAGAATCCGTCTCATCGGCATATATGTCGTTGAAATGCTCGCAGAACTTTGTCAGTATAAGCTTCATGTCAATTACTCCATTGCTGACGAACTGGTTCTTGTCCCTCAACCCTTCGGCAAACAATGGCTCATCAGTCTTGCTTTGCGAGGCGAAGAGCTCATAAAACCATGTCTCAAACACGCGGTTGCTTACTTTCAGAGCCCCTTGTTCCTCGCATAGGAAGTCAAACATACGGCCAATCTCCATTGATTTATCTGTAGGATTGAAAGGGATGACAGCTCCCTGATAAAGGATACGCTGGATCAGATCTGACAAATCCGGGAAATCGTGCATCTTCTTCATCACATCGTCAAAGAGTACATTCTTTTCCGTAAGCATACACTTCAGCGCATTCATTGCTCCTTGGACATTCCATGTCAGATGCTGTTCGTCAATCAACTGACAGAGGCGAGTGATCAGGAAGGGATAACCCGAAGTCTGTTCGTACAACCACTGCGATAATCCATCTACATCCATCCCCGTATGATGATCTGATTCGTAATCAGTCAGCATAGAAGCAATATCCGATGCCGAGAAGCGCATATCAACCTTAAAGTCAGCAGCTATGTTCCACGGAGAATTGCTTTGGTGCAATTCTTCCGGACGAAGCTTCAGTTTCAGGTTCTTGACATCATACACACCAGCCAGAATTACCGATTGGAATGTAGGCAGCAGGTGGCGCTCCAGGTATTTGTTGCGCAAAAGACCAAGTAGTTTCAGGAACGAAGCGTAGTTGCTGGCCTGATCAACCTCATCAATGATCAGTACTACAGGCAAAGGAGCAGCCATACAGAGGTCACTGATCAGGTTCGACATCTCACGCACAGGCATCTCTCCCTGGAATCGGCCGGCATACTGGTTGAAGATCTGAGACATCTGCTCACTGGCATTTGACACCATCTTATAGCGCAGACGCGAAAGCATCAGCTGCATGAAAGAATGCATCAATGACTCATCCGTTCGGAAGTCAGCCTCACCCAGCACTTCGAAGCTCAAAGAGAAGACACAATGACCTGAAGCCAGACTTGAAGCAAGACAACCCAGCATAGTGGTCTTGCCGAACTGTCTGCCTCTGTTCACACAGAAGTATTCACCACGCATCACCATCTCGCGGATGGCATCGATGCGTGATGTCAGATCAACAATATAATGCTGATCCGGCAAGCAAATACCTGTTGTGTTAAACTTCTTCATTGCGTTACAATTAGATTACTGAATCTGAACAGTCTCGTCGTCGGCAGTTACCGTTTCCCAATCTACGACTGTGGCTTTGAGGTCTGCAATACCCATCTTAACCACCTTGAAGTTATAGGTATACTTGTAGTTGGGGTACCAATAATCGATCTTGCATTTACCAGAACCTGTTGATGTTTCTGGATATGGATTAGCCAAGTTTTTATTACTTGGATTGGTTGCAGTTAGAGGCACCTCGATATTACCAAGATCCACAAGATACTCATTGCCATCTGGCGTTACAATTCGAAGCTCTTTGCCTTCAAGAGTCTGAGGAACGATACCCCAGGTAAGCGTCTTATTTGAGGAAGATATATCATTAGCCAGAGTCTGAACAGGAATTGGTGCAGATGGATAATTTGGAACCACGCAACCATCACCCATGTTAACAGTTGCAGTAGATGCGCAATCACGCAACTCAACGATTGTAGTTTTACCTACACTTCCGTCACCGAAATCAATAGCAGAACCATCCTCTGATGTAGTGAAATTAATTGTAACCTCACTCATCATGTGGAAAGAGATCAACTTAATCTCATCCTTAGTCGGACCGATAGCCCAATAGATCTGATGGGTAGGATCTGTTGTCGCGTCTGCACCCTTCCCATCGAAACCACTGGTTATGCTATATGTCAGCTTCTGGTCAGTATTCTTGAAAGGTGCACCCCATTGGACATCTGTATAAGATTGAGCAGGAGTTTCGCCAACAGCAGGGAGCACTCTCCTTGATTCAAGCTGGAAGGTTGGGTTATAAGTTAGCGGATCAGCCTCTGGATTATTCGGGTTTCCTGCTACTGTATGTCCTGACGGAATAAGCGAGCGGAAATGGTAGAAATGACGGTTACTATCCCAGTACCAATCCGTAGTCCAATAACCAGGATCAGTAAGGGTTGCATCTACATAGGTAGCGTTAGCCTTTTCATACTCTATATCCTGCCATTCGTAGTTCTTCCATTCGTGATTAAAGTCTGAACCTGGATACAAATTCAAACCACGATAGAAATCAACACCATACTTAAGTTCAGTTTCGTCTTTTACCAAAAGATCAAGCTTTACGTGCGCATTATCTGGCGATACCTCAATAGCATCTACTGTCTCCCAAGGAACAAGTTGTGCCGTAATCTTCTCAATCTTGGTCTTGCCTACTGTAAAGGTAAAGACATAGTGGACACCAGCCTTCAAGAGTGAATAAGAATCAGTGCTATTTTTGTCAAAATACTTTGACCAATCAGTTACTTCTGAATTAGCAGGATTAGTTATAATAGCATTATAAAGCTGCTGCATTGACAACTTGTACTCATTACCGTCAATGCTAAATATCACGCCTGTAGTTGATGCGTTGTCCATTTCTGTACCAGGAATGACGAGGGCATCAAGGATATACTTGTAACCATTGGTCTGTTCATCTGATGAAAGAGTGGAATGATTATATATCTTGATAATAGGATCTGAAGTCAAAGTAGTACTAACAAACTCTCCATTCTCAATATTGAAAGTTCCTGAGTTGTAGAAGTTGGTCAACTTGATATTTGTTCCAGTATCAAACAAAAAGTCTGTACCATCACCGGTATAGCCTACACCCATCTTAATTTGGAATGTCAACTTTGACAAGGCATGATAGAAAATCAGATTGCCGGCATCGAACTTACGATCATTGGTAGAATTGAATTTCATGCGATGATCATACGAATCAGAATATTTCCCTATGTTGTTAGAGAAACAAAGGTCTTGATTTTTGATGAAATCAACATCACGATTGTTCTTATCTTTAGTAAAAATTGATTGATCTGTAGTATTCGTTGTGCCGATTGGCCAACTAATCTGAGGATAAGAACCATCCCCTGAAATTTCAGACCACCCCTGATTTGAATATGCAGCATCACTGCCAGTCCGCCATGCTTTCTGATCTACTCCAGCACCCATTCCCGGTGTACAGACTGCCAAGATTGATAATGCAGAAGAACGAGAATATGAATCTTCCCAGTAACGAACAAACTTAGCATATTCATTAGAAGCAGAATAGTTCACTTCTGAATAGTTCTTCTCATTATCTGACTGAGGCAGCGCAAACATAATCGTACGAGTCACCAATGCTGGTTTAGAAGAATCATCTACATTCTCACTCTTCATCAGCATATACAAGCTGGTGTTCTCGTCGAAAGCCTGCAATGTCTTATCCGTTCCATCTGTGATGACGGCACGAGTCTGTGACGGAGAAGAAACATCCATTCCACCCACACTCAGCTCTATCGGACTCTTCCCATCATCCGGGTCTAATAACGACACCTCATCTCTACATGCTGCGAAGGCGGCAAGTAGGATAAAGAGGAGTGACGTATATTTCAAATTACAAGTCATTATAATTGAATCAATTTTTTCTAAAAATGTTATGGAGTTTATACAATAGCTTCGATCAGCGTTCGACCACCAATTATCTTCGGTGGCAGTAGCCCAACCTTTTTGTTCTTGTTGAAACAAAAAGAAAGCATGTAGCCCGTTTTGAGATGATAGTGATCGAGATAATCAGCCAACTGTTTCTCGCCACGTTCATTATATGCATTGCCACCTGACGTATAATCGTAAATCCATGAGGCAACCTTTTGTGTATCAATGTCCGCCTGATGATCATCTGCATACTGGTCAAGCATCTTTCTTGCAGATGCCAGCCTGTGACAGTGATGTTAAATCTACGCATGGGCAAATAAAGTAATATGTAGCGTTTTTATTGTTTGCAGATATTCAAATCGTTGCCAAGAAGTCTTGGCGTCAATTTCACAACTCGTAAATCGTTGCCAAGAAGCCTTGGCATCCATTTCACGGCTCGTAAATCGCTGCCAAGAAGCCTTGGCGTGAATTTTACGGCTCGTAAATCGTTGCCAGAGGTCTTGGCGTCAATTTTACGGCTCGTAAATCGCTGCCAAGAGTCTTGGCGTCCATTTCACGGCTCGTGAATTGATGGCAAGTAACCTTGACGTCAATTCGAAGGTCTCCGGAAGATTGCCGATGAAACGTGGCAGACTTTCCGAGGCCTCGGAAGCTTTGACCTAAAGTCTTGGCAACAAATCCGAGGCGTCGGGAGTTAATTTGTACCTTCGAGGTTAATCTCTCCAAGATCGCCGGTGACTGTCTCCCAAGGTACAACAGAAGCCGTAATATTAAGGATGCCCGTTTTAGAGATCTTGATGGTGTAGTAATATTGATAGCTCGGATACCAATAATCCACCTGGTATAGCTTTATATCATCTACCGTCTTCGAATTAGTGTATGGTATAGCTATATTATTCTCCGTTACAGTAGCGAAGAGCGTACTGATATCATTGATATAATATTCATTGCCGTCAGGCGTAGTGATACGAATGCCTATTTTATCAGCAGCTGCATCACCACGGCTCAAAGTTTGAGGCACAATGCCGAAGAAATGATTAGTTGCATCAACGCCATCGGATCCGATGTTTTCCTGAGTCTTGAAAGTCATAGATGCTTCTATCACGTCATCACTTGAAGCTGATACATTTCCGTTACCCATCAAGACCGTTCCATCTCTCTTGAAACGAAGAATATCAACGCGAGTTTTAGTATCGCCATTGACCAACTGTACCTTATTAGGTTGATCATCAGCCTCGGTTGTTACCTTGATGAAAACCTGACTAGTCATGTGGAACAGCAGCATCTTGATGCGACTATCTGTGGCAGCAATTGCTTTGGAAATCTGGTAATCTGTTCCATTAGCTTTCATTGCAAAGCCTGTTGAGGTAGAATAATTGAACTTATAAGTACTCTCAACATCATAGAATGGAGCACCCCAAAGATAATCTTTATAACTAGCGCCTGAAGTTATATTGAAATAATCATCTGTTGCTGTCTTAACGAAGTCATCAGCCAATGCAGACTTATCATAATCACCTACTGCACGGAAGTGGTAGTAAGTCTTATTGTTAGGCCAGTACCAAGTAGTCTCCCAATGATCTGTATGGTAGCTCTTATCGGCAGTAACTCTATTATTAAGGTCCGCTGCATCCCCAGCATTATAGCCAGTATTCCAAGTATAATTCGGATCAGTAGTGTCAGTGATTATCTCCGATGTTGTCTGCTTAGCACGATAGATAGAGAATTTTCCAGCATCATCTGTGTCCAATGCAGTACCTCTATCTTCAAACGTGAACGAAGTATGGATATTCTTAGCCGTGGTCTCGGCCGAATTAACCTCTTCCCAATTGATGACTTCAGCTGTAATGTTATCAATCTTCTTCTTAGCGACAGTGATGTTTACTACATAGTTCACACCTGCCTGCATTGTAGTAAATGTAGGAAGTGTGGTACTATAATTGGGTTGTGTATTATCAGTGGATTGATAATTGCTTCGAATAGCTTCAGCAATCTGACGTCCAGTCACATAATACTCTGCATTGTCAATCTGGAATTTGATTACATTACCTGTTGCATCATAGAGATTTCTTCCTGGAAGGAAATAGGCATGAAGAACACGCTCTGTAACAGGAGTTGGTGTTCCTGTTGTTTCATCCATTTTTGTTATTTCATGCACATCGGTGCTCTCTGACGACCAGATACCAGTGCTGATATCCAAACTGCCATGGGTGGTAAATCCATAGAGACTAATGTTCTGATCCGTTGCTCCAGTCCAAATGAAGTCTGCATTGCTGCTATTATTGAAGCCATCACCTTCCTTCAACTTGATGGTAATCCATGTCAAAGCATGATTGAAAACAAGGTGTCCCTTATCAAAGGTGCCAGATGTTGCATTAGCATCAGATGGATTGACTATCCAGCGCAGATAACCATCACCCATGACGGTCTTTGAGTTACTATAATCCATTGTGTAACGACCTCTCTTATAAGTCGTGCCATCACCTTGGATATTGTTGCTATAAATCAAGTCCTGATCTAAACGAGTTGCGGCAGTCTGAACTGTAGATACACTCCATTCTACCTTATTATCCTCATCGCCGGATATTGTCTTCCAGTTAGGATTGGTGTTAGAATCTATCACCGATCCAGTCAAGGTTAGGATGTTATCTGGAAGGACATCATTAGTACCTCCATTAATTTTTGCTCCATCGGCCTTATTCGGGACGGCCACTGCATAGACAGAAATCTTGGAATTACGACCGAAAGCATCATCCCAGAAACGCCGGAATGACGCATCCTTATAATCAACATCAGAATGTTTGAAGCCGACACCCAGAAGATCTGCAGTTGTATGAGAATCATTATCAGTTTCAGCACCGGCAATAGCAATGGTTTGTGTGTATCGGTTAGCTGCAGGATTAGTTCTATCATCTTCACCCTTAATGCGCATCACAATCTTGGTCGAAGATGAAAAACCCGCACGTGTTCCTAAGGTTGCACGAGTCATATTGGCTCCTTCACCCGAAAAGGCTATGAGTTCCTTTCCTGCATCTGGATCCTTTATTTCGTTGATGACACTATCATCGTCCGAACACGAGCATAATGCACTTGTGGCTGCGAGAGCCAACAAGGGAAGTGTGTATTTGAAATATGTATTCATATTCTTGTTTTTATTATATTCTAATCAATGTTCTTTCTGCTTACAATCCGATATCAATGCTGCCGGTCTCAACCTTTACCCAATCAACGATGGAACAGGTGATGGATTCGATGCCGGTCTTCTTCAGATTGATATGGTAGGTGTAGTCATAGCCGGGATACCAGCGGGTGACTGGTTGATTAACCGTGTGGTGCTGATTGTTCGTACCGACTGTCGTTGCTATAATTACCGCCAGCTCTGGCACGAAATACTTGTTACCATCTGGCGTTGTGATGGTCAGGCCAATCTTGTCGGCTTCAGTAGGTGTCGTACCACGGTTAAGGGATTGAGGCACTACACGGTAGCTGTATTTGTTGGTTTTACCAACATCGATTACATCTGAATAAGTTGTGCCGTCAATTTCAATGCTACGCGATGTGAAATAGGTTGCCGGAGCATTGATTCCTGCCGAAGCGGTCATAGACCCTGTGGTCGTAACCGGATTCACCACGCCACGACCCATCTCAACGGTTCCATCTTTATAGAAGCGGTTCAATTCGACTGTGGTAGTATTATCACCGTCCTTGAGCGTCACACCGTTACCAGCTACTACGAGTTTGTGATTGGTTTCATCTGTCTCAGTCGGCGTATGCAGCACGATATGAATGTTGCTCATCATGTGGTGCTCGATGATATTGATGGTGCTTGTGGTCGAACCGATGGCTGGATAGATGAAATCCTCAAAGCCCTTCGTCTCATCATACTTCATAGTGGCATCTTTATACATAGGTGCACCCCAGTGATAATCATTGAATCCTGAAGTATTCTTATCATCTACAAGTTGACCAGAGGTGACAGAGAAATAATCCTTCTTGTCTGCACCTGTTCCTGTCCCTTCTACCACGGTAGTGGTCTTATTCACCGTACGGAAATGGTAGAAGCTCTTGTTGCTTTCCCAATACCAGTTGGTACTCCAGACGTTATTATCTTTGGCTGTCAAAGTGGCTGGACCTTCGTATTTAGAATACCATTTAGTGTTTGATGGTTCATTCGAATCATTGTCAATAATAACTGAAGTTGGGTCATCCAGACGATAGAGAGCAAAGTTGCTGCATGCCAAATTCGTATTATCCATAACATCGATCTTGATGTAAGAATTCTGTGGGGCGATTTCACCTGCATTGATTTCAACCCAATCAATCAAAGAGGCTGTGACATCATGAATGCCTGTCTTGTTGACAACGATGTTAAGCACATAGTTCTTACCCTGCCCCATCACGATAGCGTCCTTGTCATTGACCTTTTGAATCTCACCTTCATTGATGTTAATCTCATTACCACTGCCATCCTTACCTTTGGTCAAAGCCCTGAAGATGGTACCTTGAGTGAGGTAGTAGATATTGTCATCAATGGTGTATTGCAATACGTTAGTATCATCACCAGAGGTGAATACGTAGCCAGGAATGAACTGTGCCTGAAGCGAATGATTGTAACCTGTGGCAGGCGCAGTAAATTCATACATCATCTCAACGTTACCCAAATTAGCTTCAGGAAGTGTTCCTATAGTGGTCTCTGTCTCAATCCATTTGCCATTCTGGAAGTCCAAGCTACCCTTGACAGGCACATTCATAATCTTGACATTACTACCCGTTGCAAAAGCAAACGGCTTGCTTTCATATCCCTTACCAGACTTAAAGTTGATGGTCAGACGGGTCAGGGCATGATTGAACACAAGATGACCCTTATCGAAATGGCCTGTGGAGGTCTTATCTGAAGAATTTTTGAGTGCCAGATGCATCAGTCCATTCGAATGATTGTCTCCGCCATTCGGCACTGGAGAATATCCCTCGGGATTGGCATTGAAATTCCAGACATATCGGCCATTTGTGCCAGTAGCATTGATGTTGTTGCTATAACAGAGGTCTTCGTTAGCAATGGAGTTCTCACTCTGTCCGCTACTAGTAATGGTCCAGTCAATCCAGTTCGATTGAGCACAGTTGTCATTCTTTCGCCAACGATTATTTGATTTGCTGACCTCCTCTCCTATGGCAGTTTCACCAATCTTATCATATTTGACAAGTGCCTCGAGGGTCATACCATTATTCTCCAATGTTTTTAGTTTGCCAGGCACAGCCACAGCATAGACTGAGATATTGGCATATCTGCCATAAGCATCATCCCAGTAGCGGATTGAGTCTGGAATAATATAATCAACTTCAGAATAGTCCTTTCCATCTGCCTGCACCTTTGCCTGAAGAACAGTTCGTGTGGTACGCTTATACGCGAGGTCAGAGGAAGGAGTGCCACCTACCTCGGAACTACGGAAACTCTCAAAGCGGGCAACAAGGTCAGTGACTGCCATGAAACCGGTATGAGAACCCGAAGCACGAGTGAGCTTTGAACTGCCCCTTTCGCTGAGAGTGAAGCTGATAGACTGCTTCTGATCATCAGGAACATTTTCATCCATCATGTTCATAACATCATCCGCACATGCGGTAAGCATGAACGTGGCGAGGAGGAACAGTGGATAAAACAAATTCTTCATATAGATAGATAAATCTTTTTTCATTGTTGATTAACGACTCAATCTTCAAGACCTGTGTCAATGCCACCTACAATGTCTTGCCAAGGCTCTACGACGCAGGTGAACCAGATAGGAGTGTCACCGCCTATTGGATAGATAGGATTGGCTGTGATGAATGGACCAAGTATGATGTTGTATGTGTAATAAGTGTTCTTTTCCCAGAGGAAAGTGTCCTGATTCGTCTCCTTAAGTACAATAGGCACATCTGTGAAGGTTGTGACTGCACCATCAAAGTCCATCATTGAAGCCGGCAACTGATAAGTAGTATCTTCGAACTTGCCCTCTACAGTGAACGAGATGGAGATCTGAACACCATCCTGGGGTATCTGCATCAGTCCGTTCTCACACTCGAAGTAATACTTGACCATCTGCTGGCCATTATCTTTGTCATAATAGAGGTTATTACCATGCTGACTGGCTTCGGGAGTGACTCTGACCAATATTACATCGTCTTCTTTTACAGGATTTTCGAAAGTTCCTTTCATCAGCGTGGAAACTGGATTGTAGCTGGCGTCGTAATTTGCAGATGTAACGAAGTTTTTGCTACGCACTTTGATAGTAACATCAGTGACAGCATGCTCCTCTCCTCCTTCACCCAGATTAGGACAGTAGATACAGAACCTTACCTTACTGTTAAGGTGATGGAAAGGGAGGGCTACGATGCGGTTCAGTGTCTGGCTGCTGTTGTTGATCTCTTTGGGCGAAGTGCCGTCTGTTTCGGCATCAAGCAGGTCATAATCCCTACCATCGGCTTTTCGTTCCACTTCTGCCACGAGGCAAGGCTCGGCGCCTTGTGTGGTTCGACCATCGGTGCTGGTCTGATACTCATAGCGCATCGGGATAGTGAGACGCTTGTCGGTCAGAACGAAATCTGAAGAAACTAATGCACCGTTCACAACAGGAGCTGGCGATACAGCAAAGAAGCGGTATGGGTAGGCGCTGAAGTCCCAAAATTTTTCAAACTGCTCCTGATAGAACTGATGATCACTCTCGCTGCTGATATAGTTCCAACTTACTTGACCATATACAGAATTGTAGTCCTCATAATTGACTTCGTACATCGGCATCACGGTCTGCTGATTATCTGCACCATAGTTCTTATAGGTGCTGACCATGAAGTTCTGGTGTAACAGGTTAGGAATAGACCAATCTGTTCGAGTAACCTGATAGTTGTCATGAATATTACTGAAACGCATCAGGTCATGGCTCTCCGTGATATCCTTCACCTCCTCTAACACGTCATTAGAGGTGCAGGACATCAGCAGCGCCGATGCAGCAGAGATGTATGCCAATATGCGTTTCTTCATATCAATTTACTCGTGGGAGTCAGTACCGTACTGGAGCTCCCGGGGAAAGTTATAAGTTATAAGTTAAAAGTTATATTTCTTTTTAACACGAATTATCACGAATTAACCGTGAATTTCTCGTGAATTAATCTTTTTACTTATAATATATATAATGTGTAACCAAAGGGGGAGTCGAACCCCCTTTGATATAAAATGGAGTCAAAGAATAGCAGCAACGTTGCGAGGTAAACAGAAGAGCTTTTGCAGACGTTCCATGTACGAGGTATTTTTCTGGGTGAGAATATACTCGTCATAGTGATGCTGCATACGTATCCAGTATTTGGCTGGAATCTGCGTAACACTCTCAAATGCCAGAGCCATATCTGCCGAAATAGAAGCTTTGCCTTCAATGATGTCCTTGACAACAGATTCAGGCACATGCGCCTGCTTAGCAAATTCCTCTACAGAAAGATCCATCTCCTGAAGTTTTTCTGCAAGATCTTCACCGGGGTGAAAGAATACAGATGGAGTCAAAGTATATTCTTTACTTACCATGATAGTTTGTAATTTCTAATAATTCAACTTCTTTTATTTCCAGCCAGACATATTTACCATTAGAATCTGTGGGTATTGGGGTCTCTCGAGGTTGGAATATCAATCTGTAAGGCTGATCAAGGTCGCATGCCCACTGTCCTTTTCTGTCTTCTACCAGTTCATGGAAATGTCCTGGTGCCTGCCTAAGTTCCTCTAAAGTATCGACTGAGTACATCTGCGCTAACCTTTTTTGCAAAAGGCCTGCTCTTTTCTTTCCTAGGATTCTTACAGCCTTGGAATAGTCAGAAATGTACTGATACATTTTCTTATCTTGCGTCGTTACCTTCATGAGATTTCTTGCTCTTTGTTTTATTCCCCAAGGGCAGCACTTCTGCCCTTGGGGATAAAAGAGATTACTTCTGGATGGTGAAGGTAGCCTCTGCAGTCTTGGTATCAGGAGTTGTCTGACCGGTGTAAACTACAGTGTAGTTGCCAGCAGCAACAGAAGTTTTAACCTGAAGCTTGATATCAGAGCCGTCAACAAAGAACTTGTAGGTATCAGCAGCAAGTCCAGTGATAGTGTACTTAGCAGCGAGCTCGGCACTTACGGCATCAGCAACCTGATTCTTGGTTGAGGTAACCGTGATAAAGTCTGTACCATACTCAGCAGCGTTAGCAGCACCTACAGTAGTGTTGAGAGTGTTCTTGCTGAGAGCTACGGTGTACTGATTAGCGACATTAAACTGCTTGGTATAAACGACCTCCTCTTCAGTACCACCATTTACAGTCAAAGTTACGGTGTAATCGCCCTCGGTAGTGTTGTTAGGAACAGTGATAACATTACCTGAGTTGGTAATAGGAGAAACTGTGCTATATTCACCATTTGTTGGAGCAGCAGATGCGTTGATAGTAACACTTGTACCATTCAGTACTTTATAAGTGCTCAAAGTGAAGCTGTAATCCTTAACCTCAAATACCTTTTCTGCAACCTTAACAGGAACAACTTCGCCACCTACTGTTACGTAGTCATTCTTGTAGATAAGCTTGTAAATACCAGGAGTTGCATCTTGGGCAACAGTTACGTAAGCCTTACCGCTAACTATTTCAACCTTAACCTTGTCATCAACAGCATTTACAGGATACTCTACGGAAAGACCCGTTGCTGCAGTTGGCTGTGCCTCAGTACCACCATCAATAGAGGTGAGGATAGTAAGCTTGGTAGCAGCTGCACCCTTAGTACCAACCTCTTTGAGACGAGTATTAACGGTATAAGCTCGACCAACTACGAACTGTGCAGTCCAAGTCTTTGGATGGTTAGCATAAACATCAGAAGAAGGACAAGAGTAGGTTACAGTGTAAACACCAGAAGCCGCACCAGCAGGAACGGTAATCGTCTTAGTTGCGCTGGCGTACCAAGTAGACACGTCTGTAGTAGCAGGAGCAGGACCTGTTACAGTTACTGCAGTGTAATCGATAGGATGAGTAAGACTCTTATCATTATCCTCAATAGTTACAACAATAGTATTTTCAGCACCATCTTTTACAGAGTACTTATCAAGAACTACGTTGTGGTAAGAGAGCTTATCAGTTTCTGAAATCTCCCACTCACTCACATTCTCTTCCCAATCAACAACAGTGCAGTTGTCGAATACGATTGGATAGAGACTTGGCTCTGTTGGAACTTCTGGATCCTCTGGTTTTGGATCAACAGTATTATCTGTTGAACCGTTAGAGTTCTTGGTGATCTTGAAGATGTAGGTGTAGTGAGTATTAGCCTTCCAGTTTGTATAATCGGTAGGAACAAATACGGTAGCATCCTTTACGGTAATTACCTCACCGGTGGTAGAGATGAGCTCGTAGCTTACGTGGAAGGTAAGACCAGTAAGAGCGAGGTCGGTATTAAGAGTACCAGCATCAGACATCTTGTCAGCAGTATTAGACAGAACGTCAGCAATGCTACCCTTAGGAATAGCATAGTAAGTAGTAGTTGAAGGAGTAGCATCTACACGGCTCTCGCCAATCTGAGCTGCTGTTGGAGCAGCGAACTTGATAGGAGTGCTAACAGTAGTACCTTCGTACTGCATCAGAGTTGGCTTTGTTGGAGTAGTAGCCTCTGGATAGAACTGAATCTTAGCACCATTCTCGCTATAGATCTGACCAAGCTTGTAACCATACTTACCTGAAGTATTGTCTTTGATAGCAGGAACAGCGGAAACGCTGTAAGTTGGGTTAAGATCAATGATACGAACTGAGTAACCAGCAATATCCTCCCAGAACTTGATGTTTACCTTTGCATTAAGACGATTGAAGTTGAGGGCAACATCATGACCATAGTTAGCCTTTTCAACCTTGGTCCATGCATACATGTACTCAGAAAGTGAGTAATCCTCACCATCCTCTACTGAAGCATGCTTGATGGTTCCGTTAGGAATGGTCATCACGTACTTGTCGTCACTTGTACCAACTGCCTGGCCATCAACGTAAGTTACAGTCTTGCCTGTTGCTGTTGAGTTGGTGTATGGAGCATAAGCATAGAAGCAAGTATAGTTAGAGGCGTTATCCCAGTAACGGAGATACTGATTTGCTACATTCGAAGCAAATGCTGAACCAGGGTTCACAGTTTCGCCTGCGTATGTACCATTGTACTCTGCAGAACCCATGCCTTCATACATCCAGTATGACTGACCATCAAGAACACCGTCCTGATCACCAACGGTTGAACCAGTCTTAGTACCATAGCCCTTTTCTACGTTATAATAGCCAACAAGGTAGTCAGCCATGATGTTGTTTACCTTGTCAGTGTTCTTGTAGCCGAACACGCCAAAATTGTAGTGGCCTGCCTCCTGGAGAGGGGTAGCACGTGTAATGTTTTTCTGGTTTGTTGTGAAGCGGATGTCTGAATGAGTGGATCCTGCGTTAGGAATGCTCACATCGACCAGCTCATCGCTTGCGCAGCTTGCCAACATGGTAGCAGCAACTGCGAAGAATAAACCTTTCTTCATAATGTAATTGTTTTTAAGAATGTTGTTAATAATAATTGTTTATTTTTGTTGTTTATTTTTTGTCTTGCTTCTGCGATTACATCGGGATGTCATAAATCACCTCATCGTAATCTTCTACCGTCGGAACGAAGAGTGAGCCAAAGCCTTCGGATGGTGTGTCTGGAATCTCAAGATCCATACAGTCAATGACAATGGTGATGATTCCGCCATGTGCCTGACGCTGGCATTGCTCGGTCACATCGAACTGAAGCGTCTCCTCCATGCCATTACGATAGGTGATATCTACGAGCAGATAGTTGGGGAGGTCTGTTCGGGAACCTTCATAATTGTGACTCGGTGCTCGGGTGTATGGCTCCATATCACAGAGGCCGAAGGTGGTGAACTTGCCGCCAATGATGTCGCAGGGCTGACCTTCGTAATCCAGATCTTTCTTGTATCGGGTATTGTAATAGACGATACAGGGACTATCATTGGTATGACCCGTGTTGACGCTGGTTCCGCTTGCGAATGCCGTCATGGCGGAATTGCCTGAAGTTCCTACTACGCGCCCGTCATTATTTATTAATATGACCTGCGTGAGATAGATATAGACCAGAGGATCAAGCGTACAATTGACGTGTTTTACCCAGCACTGTTCCTCCTCATCGTAGTAGTCATAATCCTCTTTGAAATGCGATATATAAATATCACGAGGATAGGCGGAATAGAAGATTTCCGGCTGGTTGAAGAGGCCTGTCACCATTGAAGAGCTGGAGGAACCTGCCTGTTCGACCTTATCCGAGAAGAGTCGGGTCAATCCGCGCGATACGGAGGTGGTGGCTGTCACATTGTCCAGATCATCCTCCTGAACTTTCAGCACCTGCGTGCCATCATCAGAATCAATGTTGCTCCAGAGCAGCAGGTCATAATAACCAAACTGGTAAGAGCGGCGGAAACGGTTGCCAAAGATCGTAAAGCCATCCACATTGGTATGCTTGCTGCCGGGATCATCGCCCAGGAAATAGCGTCGCACCTCATAGTTGGTTGGCATTGGATAGCTGATTGGTCCCCAAAGGGCGGAATCCTGTTTGTCCCAACCGTAGTACCAACGGGTCTCCCACTCGATATCAAGGTTCCAAACTACTTCGATATCCGTGATTACGAGAGGTAGGTCAACCACAACCTCTTGTGCAGGGAGCTTCAGCGGAGGCTCGATACAAGCATTAAAAGTGAAAAGTGAAAAGAGAATAGTTAACAGTGAACAGTTAACAATCAGCAGTTTTTTCTTCATCGGACATCTCCTTTCTGTATTTTGCGAGGCTTACGATACAGGATGTCGTACGTAATCTGAATGCCAAAGTTGGTAGGGCCGAACCAGGTGAACTGGTGATTACGCTTCCTGAAAGCGGAGGCAGAACCGAGGTAATCATAATAGTAATCGCCATCCTCCACGTTGGTTACCGGGTTGCCATAGACGTATGGGTCATGTCGGGTAAGATATCCGCCCAAGGCAGCCATCAGTTCCAGTCGCCAGTTGCCTTTCTTGCAGAGTGGCATCACATAACCGACTGAAAGACCTGCGCCGCCGCCCTCGCCTTCCCAGCCTTTGGTTTTGCTGAGACCAATGCCATAGACACTGCCCTGCGCGTATGCTCCGAGGTAAAGTCCGGTGAAGTCGCCGCCCCCGCGGAAGTATCGGCGAAGCTCCAGCTGTGCGTCACGGATCTGGAAGAACTCCTGCGACCCCCAATGGCGATGATTGCTCCAGGTGAATCCGGCATTGTAGGTGTAATGTCCGTCAAGCGGATAATATTCCAGCTGGGCGTTGAGCGATGGTGCCCAACCGAACTGTGGCATATAGAAACCATCGTGGAGCAGATTGGTACGAAGCGCCAGCAGATGACGGCGGACGTACACTGGCTCCGGCTCCGGTGCATGATATCCGACCGAGAGCGCTACAGGAGGCTCTGGCAATACCGGATTGCCATAATCAAAAGGCGGAGCAACGATGCTCAATTCCGGCAGAACGGGACGGACACGCGATACGAGCAGGACGATACGAGCTGTACGAAGGCGTTCGAAGTATTGATTGAAGAGTCGCTTCCAGAGCTTGCCGCCCTGCGCCTTCTGCAGGAGACTCTTGGTAGCCGGCTCATTGTGATGGGTCTGTTCGAACATATCACGAACCAGTTCGTAGTCAGGATCACCGGCTTCACGCATCAAATCGATGAGATAACCATAGTCCTCGGTGATGGTCTGGGCATCCGTCTTGAGTGGCTTGCCGTCACCAAATGCCTTCTGCAGATCCTTGCCGATGAGGGTATAGAGTGACTTGGAACGACCGATACCGAGACGACGGTTGTTGTCATACGGACCTTCAGGAGATGCGGCACCACGAATAAAAAGCTTGTGAAGCTTGAGATGACTGTCGAACAACAGCGGAAGAACCTGCTGCTGGTAAGTAGCAAGGAACTCTGACTCTGGGCTGATATCCGTACGGTTGACCTTAAACTGGACACCAACAGCCAGAGCATTGAATAAAGAATCGGAAAGCTGGAGGTCATCATTATTGCCAAAGTCAGCAATGATGACGAAAGGATAATCTGGAAGCACGCTGAAACCTTGGGGCAGCCCATTAGATTGCACGGGTTGCGCAACAGCCTTGCACAACGTCAAAGACATGACGAAGATAAAGGCGATTATTATTTGATTCAGATGGTGCATTTAATTACAATATATTTTAATGCGCAAAAATAATGATTTTTTACAAAAAAAACAAATTTTCAGTCTCGAAAAGGGTTTATTTCAGTATTTTTTTGTGGAAATGAATGATTTGCATGTTTTAGAACATAAAAAAGAGGCCTTATTGCTAAAGCCTCTAATATACGGAATTGCTCATAAAACGACGGTGATAATCAATGCATACGCTTGTTGGAAGGGTTGGAAGCACGATGTGCCGAACGGTTCGGGAAGCGATATTCGTGCAACAAAGGAAGCTGCCAATGATAACGGACGGCACACAGCCGGATCACGATGACTGCTGTGGCGCAAGCAATCTGTGATACGATGAGCGGAGCGCCTAAATAGATGGAATGAGTATAGATCAAACCACCGACCATACACGCCAACGCATAGATGTCACGACGGAAAATGAGCGGGACTTCATTGATCAGGATATCACGGATCACACCTCCTGCCGCTCCTGTACACATGCCCATGATATTGCATGTCCAGAAAGGGAAACCGGCATCCAGTGTCTTCTGGAAGCCGACGATGGTAAAGAGGCCGAGACCGATGGTATCAAAGAGGAAAATTGTATTGGAAATACGTTCGATAAACCGATGCAGGAACAAGAAGGCAAGCACAGCCACAAGGACGATGACAAGATAGATCCACTGCGTCATCCAGAATGGGCTTAAGCCGAGCATCACGTCGCGCAACGTGCCGCCGCCTACTGCGGTAGCCATGCCGACAATAAATGCTCCAAACAGGTCAAACTGTTTGGAAGAGGCAAGCCTCAACCCTGAAATGGCAAAGGCAAACGTTCCGGTGTAGTCAACAATATCGACGAAAGTTATTTCCATGTATTATCTAAGTACCTCCATGGCGATGTAGCACATAGCAAGCATGTAAGCAGCGAGCGCTGCAAGCTGAAAATGTCTGTTCTTAAAAATAGTTTCCATACCTCAAATAAGTTAAAAGTTAAAAGTTAAAAAGTTAAAAGTTTAACTGATAACCAATAAAATAATAAAATAAACACTATAAAAATTAAATAACGCAGCAATTTATTAAAACGCTCAACGCGAGGAGATTTCCTTTCGGCCGGTCAAAGAAAATGAAGACCTTGCCAGGGGTTTCCTTTTGTTTTGCGCTGCAAAGTTACGACGTTTTTTGACGCGCCGCAAACAATTGCACAAAAATCGTACGTCAGGGAGTGTCTATGAGACTATTTCAAGGCTTTTTGCTATTTTCAGCATGCAAAAAATATGTTCTACAACATGTTTTTGGAGGGATTATTCATAAACTTCGAACATCATCTGGCGCAAAACTGCATCAGCGGTATCTTCACCGACGAGCACTGCAGCCATCTCTCTGCCAAGGGCGAAACCAGCACCTGCTCCACAGCCGGTGATGAACTGTCCATCACGCACACAAGTCTCCTTGACTGGAGTAGCGCCCAGCAGATCTTTCTCAAAGCCTGGATAGCAGGTGGCACGATGGCCTTCAAGCAATCCCATCAGACCATAGACCATAGGAGCGGCACATACGGCGGCAAGCCACTTGCCATCAGCGGCAACCTGACGGATTACGGCTGCAACCTCCTGCGAATCGCGCAGATTAATGGATCCTGGCATGCCACCAGGGAGGAAAAGCATGTCCGCATCCGAGAAATCGGTGGCAGAAAGAACCTGATCGGCAACTACACGCACGCCATTGCTGGCTGCAACGACAGTTTCATTGCTTATACTAACGGTTACTACCTCAACGCGAGCACGCTTGAGGATGTCAATAGGAAGGGTGGCCTCGGCTATCTCAAAGCCGGGTGCCAAGAGGACGTAGGATTTCAAAGTTAAAAAGTTAAAAAGTTAAAGAGTTAAAAAGTTAAAGAGTTGAAGAAAACCAATCTTTGTAACATCGCTCTGATTTGATTTATTTTGATTTTATTTGATGGATAATAAAAATCAAGAGCGGATCTGGCCATCGCCGGTGACCAGATACTTGTACGTAGTGATCTCTGGCAAAGCCATAGGTCCGCGGGCGTGGAGTTTCTGCGTAGAGATACCGATCTCGGCACCGAAACCGAACTGAGCACCATCGGTCCAGGAGGTTGGAAGGTTCTGATAGACGCATGCGGCATCAATAAGACGCACAAAGCGCTGGCAAGCCTTCTGATCTTCACTGACAATGCTCTCCGAATGATGGCTGGTATGGGCGGTGATGTAATCAATCGCCTCGGTGAGCGTATCAACGGTGCGGATAGCCATCTTATAGGATTGGAACTCCATACCGAAGTGTTCCGGCTGTGCTGGCTGCAGCAGATGTGAAGGATAATGACCCTGAAGCGCCTCATAGGCACGCGGGTCGGCATAAATGATGACCTGCTTGGCAGGATCAGCCGAAGCAGACAGAGGAGCACAGATGGCTGGCAGATCAGCAAGTTTGTCCTGATGGAGCACAACACAGTCGAGCGCATTGCAGACACTCACACGGCGGGTCTTTCCGTTGCAAATGATAGCTGCAGCCTTGGCAACATCTGCCTTGGCATCTACATAAGTGTGACAGATGCCGGCTCCCGTCTCAATGACTGGGACGCGGGCATTATCACGAACAAAATCAATCAGACGGCGACTGCCTCGCGGTATGACAAGATCTACCTTGCCCACAGCGGAGAGCATCTCGGCAGTTGCCTCATGATCATTGGGCAACAGGGTGCAGAGTTCTGCTGGCAGACCGGCTTCACGGAGCACGCGATGGATAATATCCACTTCACACTTATTGGTATCAGCTGCCTCTTTTCCGCCCTTCAGAATAACGGCACTTCCGGCTTTGAAACAGAGACTGAAAACATCAATCGTCACATTTGGACGCGCCTCATAGATGACGCCGATGACGCCGAAGGGGACGGTGACCTTGCGGATGACCATACCATTGGGACGTTTATTCTCGCTTAATGTGATTCCCAGCGGAGAAGGCAGAGAGGCAACATTGCGCGTATCACTGGCAATACCGGCGATGCGTGAGTCATTGAGCAAAAGGCGGTCATAACGCGGATCAGCGGGATCCATCCGGCTCAAATCACTGGCGTTGGCACGGACTATTTCGGCAGTCTCTCGCTCAAGGGCGTCAGCAAGAGCTCGCAGCACCTCGTTGACCTGATGCGCATCCAGATCAAGCAATGAATAGCTGGCTTTACGGGCTGCATCGAGCTGTTCGGACACTGTAGGTGGATTGAGCACCTCTGAATATTGGAAACAATTATGCGTCTCGTCATATTCATAGCCTGCCGCATTGAGCTTGACAAGCACGGATGCTGGATCAATATCCTCGGAATCACAGAGCGCATCAAATGATTCATACTGATCGCGTAACTTCATATTGATCATGCTGAAGAGCATGTCAGGATCATTAGGGAGAAACATTCTTGGAATTTTAGAATTAAAGATATGGATTATATGTGGCTTCAGTGCCGATGGTGGTCTGTGGTCCGTGTCCGGGATAAACCGTCACATCCGCAGGAAGCGTGAGCAGCTTATCAATGATACTCTGCCTCAAGAGCGGGCCGTTGCCTCCCATTGAGGGGCCGAAATCCGAGCGACCAACGCTGCCGTAGAACAGAACATCTCCGCTGAAGAGCAACTTTTCGGCAGGGAAATAATAACAGAGTCCATGATGGCTGTGTCCGGGGCAGTCAATCACCTCTACCCTGCTTTCGCCAAGTTGTAGCGTATCGCCCTCATGCAGATCATGCGTGATGGGCGAACATTGCGGCGAGACATCCAGACCAAAGGCAAAAGCCTGTGCGCCTACTGAAGGCATGTGATTCTGATCCTCCACGCTGCCGCAAACTTCCGACTGGCAGAGACGTGCCGGAAAGGCGCTGCCCAGACAATGATCTGCATGATTATGGGTCAAAAGCACAGCACGGAGCGTCAGGCTGGACGACTGCAGCTGCTGTGCCACTCGCTGCCACTCCCATTCGCTGGCAAAACCTGGATCGATGACGAAAGCTTCACGTGAGGCTTCATCCCAAACCAGATAGCAATTCTCCTGAAAGGCATTGCACTGAAAGACGGATACTTTAAGCATGAAAAAGGAAGATGATTACTGATTACGAGGAGAGAATTATTTCCGGATAGGCGTATAGAGGACATTCTTGGTGACGAAGAATTCCTCATCAAAGAATTGGCTGATAGGCACGACCTTCGTTCCCTGACACTGACGGGGCTTAAGCTCTTCGGCAAGATCGCCGCCCTTCAGGGTGATGAGTCCGCGATTTGTACAACGACGGACCAGCTTCACAAGATCAGGCAAAACCATCACAGCTCGTGACACGGCATAATCGAACTCCTGCTTTACCTCCTCAATGCCTGCATGAAGGAACTCCACATTGGTCAGACCTATGGCGGTGGCTACCTCCTGCGCCACACGCACTTTCTTTCCGATACGATCCACCAACAGGAAGTGACACTCGGGGTAATAGATGGCTAAAGGAATACCTGGGAATCCGCCGCCACAACCTACATCTACGATACGTGTACCTGCTTGCCACCCTCCCGGCAGCTGTGACTGAACGAATGATGCCACCGCGAGCGAATGCTGCACATGATGTTCGTACAGGCAGTCGATATCCTTGCGACTGATGACATTGATCTTGGCATTCCAGTCTTCATACAAAGGCTTCAATGCCTCATACTGACTGATCTGCTTGGGTGTAAGCTCGGGGAAATATTTCTGGAAAGTCACGGGATGGAAAGTTAAGAGTGAAAAGTGAAGAGTTAAGAGTTAGCAATTAACCATTAAAGATGGGGTCAGATTCCGTACATTTCTGCCATTTCAGCCAGAGGAGAGTCAGGAAGCATCAGAGAACTCAGATCGCGCCAGAGCAGCTTGACTTCAATGACACCGCATGAATAAGTTGCAATCTCATAGGGATCATAGACGAAAGTGACGCCGTTATAGTCGAAGAAGAAATTGTCGGTAGCCGAAACAGAAGGGAGATCAAAAAAGCCAATGGCGGCAAGCTGTTCGGCGGAAGTGCATTCATATTTGTCCAACAAGCGCTGCTGGATCATAGCAGACAACGCTGGCTGTGAAGCCTCGGAGAAAAGATCGTTGAGCAGTAGTACGCGGTTCTGATGACAGTCAAAGGAGCAGTTCCTGACCATGGTATTGCCATGCGCACCGCCGGCATAGCTGTAGATACGGAACTGATAGCAGAGAAATCCATAGGCATTGAACTTGACATTGCCTTCGACCACCTCCTCATAATTCAGCCAGGTAGAGGCCGCCTCAACGTCGCCATTATAGCAATCAATTGCCTCCTTACCATCAAGAAGATACTGGAAGATATATTCACGCACATAATTCCGTGCCATATCCTGAAGTGTGGCTTTGCCGCCCTCGACCAGCGCACCGTCACGTGGCAGTGAAGCGAGGACCTGCTCCAACTGACTGACAGTGGAAGAATGACTGCCATCAGCTGGCTTTTCTATCGAAATGGAAATATGGCACGCCGGCTTGGCATAGTTGCGGAACATCGGACAGACAGAATCGATGACCAGCGTATCAAAGGCAATGGGAGCAGGCTCAGCTGAATGGAACCAACTGCACGACGCAACTGTCAGTAGCAGCACTATCGCACAAAAAAATGCAGCAAAAAAGCGTTTCATCCTTTAATAATCTATAAAATCGCGGCAAAGATAATTATTTTTTGCCGAATTGTTACTATCTTTGCACCGAAAAATTGAAATTAAGATGAAGAAAATCTCTTTTTTGCTCCTTTTGACTTTTGTCAGTATCGCTTATGCCACGCTTTTGCCTGCACAAGAGGACAAAGAGGCGCTTGACCGTCAATACACTGACTGCATCACACGCAGCTTTGACTACCTCGAACAGGATAGTCTGGAACAGGCAGAAGAGGCAATACGCGAAGCCCTTCGACTGCAACCAGGAAATCCAGGTAACGGCATGCTGCTGGGAAATATGGGTTACATACAGCGAAGGATGGGAAAACTGCAGGAGGCAGAGCAGTCATACACCATCGGACTAGGATTCCTGCCCGAAAACCTCACACTGCTGACCAGCCGCGCCTCGCTCTATGCCGAAATGGAGGCTTATGACAAGGCAATAGACGACTACACATGCATCATCTATCACGAGCCAGAGAATGAAGATGCCCTTTACGAACGAGCACTCTGCCGACTGATGAATCAGGACACTTTGGGCGCAAGGCTGGACCTGGAACAGATAGACCGCTTCAATCCGAACAGCGCAAAAGCCCGCCTCGGAATGGCTTACGTATATAAGGCAGAAAGGATGTACCGCGAAGCATCAGAAATTTATGACGCACTGATAGAACGCAACCCAAGGAATGCAAGGCTGCTGCGCGAACGGGCAGAAGTCTTCTACCTGAGCGGACGCATGGCAGCCGCTCTGGATGACATCAACAAGAGCATCCAATTCGATCCGCGAGAGCCTTACAGCTACATACTTCGAGCACAAATCCGGTATGCAAGGCGTGACAAAGAGTTTGCCCGACGCGACCTGAATCAGGCATTGGAATTGGGACTTTCAAGGGCAGAAGCAGACGTTTTGATACAAAAGTTGGAGGAAAAATAACGATTTTTGACTTTTTTTGAACAACTTATTATTTATTTTTGTATCTTTGCCGCAAATTTAACTTGGTGTAAACCGAACTGACAAAAAGACACAACCATGCGTCCATTCGCCACATATATCGAATACCTGCTCATGACCCAGCACTACTGCTATGTGCCGGGTCGCGGTGCGTATATGCTGGCAGAAGAGTCGGCTTCGGTCAAGATGGAGAATGAAATGGCTGACGAGAAGCCACTCTTCATCGCTCCACACCGCGTGGTGCGCTTCAGCCAGTTGCATTACCACGATGACGGTATGCTTGCCAGTCTGCTTATGGAGGCAGAGGGCATGACTTACGACGAAGCGTGCAGATACATTGAGCGACAGGCTCCCCTCCTGCCGGAACAGTTCCTACAGTCTGCTACTTTGCATACTGACATTGAGAATTTCGGATTTGAGAATCTGTCCGTGGATACCTGGGCTGGCATTGAGCGCAAGAAAGCACTGGCACTGGCTCCTGCACTGACTCCTGACGCCAACCAAGAGGAGAAGAGTGACAGCGGACTTGCAAATGCTCACCCCGATACTATAGCAATCCCTAAATACTGGATCCGCAGGGCTGCTGCCGTGCTGCTTATCATCGTATGCTATTTTGCCAACTTCCTGGGACTGAATGATCGGGTGCCAGAAGAGCATCTGGCTGCCGTGCTTGACATAAACATGCTGCAGCGGGCTGCATTGGTTCAACAAGACTGGGAGACAGATGCAGAGGAATGCGACCTGAATGAATGGCAGAATGAATATGAAGCTGTAGCCGAAATGCTGGATGCTGAAGATATGGCGGATGCATCTGATTCGGACGAACTCTATGCCATGGCAGAGGAAACAGAGCCTGCTACAGAGATAGCTGAGACTCCAGCACCTGCCCCAGTGGCAGAGACTCCAGATCCACGCAAGTGGAACGAGAGCCTCCCAATACGAAGCATGGATAGTGAGATGGCGATGGCAAAATCAAAGACCGGCCGCCTCTATTATATTATTATAGCCAGTTGCGGCTCTGAAAGTGACGCACAGCGTGCGCTCGGCAACCTGAAACATGCCGGGTACAACGATGTGGGCATACTGGAGCGCGACGGACGTTTCCGCCTCTATGTAAATTTCTTCGACGTAAAGAGTGAGGCAGAATCCTATCTCTCAAAGTTGCGCGGCATCGACCGTTTCCACGATGCCTGGTTGCTGCCTGTGCGCGACGGATCCCTTTCGCATATTATAAAAAATACATATAATGACAACCAATTATCAATGGAATTGTCGCACCTTAACCAACGAACAGAAAGAGATCAAGGATGAACTAATAGCTGAACTCAACCTCAATCCGATCGTCGCACAACTGCTCGTACAGCGTGGCGTGACGACCGAGGAGGAAGCCCGGCGCTTCTTCCGCCCGCAACTCTCCACAGGGTTGCATGATCCGTTCCTGATGAAGGACATGGATAAGGCCGTAGCTCGACTGAACGAAGCTATCGGACGCAAGGAACGTATTCTCATCTATGGTGACTACGACGTGGACGGAACCTCTTCCGTAGCGCTCGTGTACCGTTTCCTGCGCAGCTTTTATTCCTCGCTCGACTACTATATACCGGATCGGTACGATGACGGGTATGGTATATCTGAGAAGGGTGTTGATTACGCCTATGACACAGGCGTCAAACTTGTTATTGCCTTGGATTGCGGCATTAAAGCAATCAATATGGTACGCTATGCCAAGAGCAAAGGTATAGATTTCATTATCTGTGACCATCACAAGCCAGATGATGAGTTGCCTGAAGCTGTGGCTGTACTTGATCCCAAACGTCCGGATGACGAATATCCCTACCCACACCTATCGGCGTGTGGCGTGGGTCTGAAGTTCATGCAGGCCTTTGCAAGAGACAATGGCATGAATGAACTGGGTTTGTTGTATCCGCTGCTCGATCTCTGCGCCATGTCAATCGCTACGGACATCGTACCGATTACGGGCGAGAACCGTGTGCTCTCATTCAATGGTCTGCGCCGTCTGAATGAGAATGCCAATCTGGGCATCAAGGCAATCATTGAGCAATGCGGTCTGAAGGAAAAGAAGGAACTGACCAATTCGGACATTGTATTCAAGATAGGTCCGCGCATCAATGCTTCAGGACGAATGATGTGCGGCAAGGAGGCGGTAGATCTGCTGGTGGCACGCGATTTGGAAACTGCCAGAATATCCGCTGACAAGATATCGGAATACAACGAGAGCCGAAAGGAGTTGGACAAACGCGTGACAGAGGAGGCTATTGCCGAAGTGGACCGCATGGATCTCACGGGCAAGAAGTCGGTGCTCGTATATAATCCTTCCTGGCACAAAGGCGTCATTGGCATCGTAGCCAGCCGTCTGACGGAGCATTATTACCGCCCTGCCATCGTGCTGACTTCTGCCTGCGGATTTGCATCGGGTTCGGCACGAAGTATTCAGGGTTTCGATGTCTATTCAGCCATCAACTCATGCCGAGATCTGGTAGAGAACTTTGGTGGACACACCTTCGCCGCAGGTCTGACGCTGAAGGAGGAGCGTATTCCAGAACTGACGCGCCGCATTGAGCAATGGGTGGAGGATCATATCACTGATGCCCAGCAGCATCAGCATCTGGACATTGACATGGAGGTAAAATTCAATGAAGTCACCCCTCGCCTGTTCAAGTCGCTGAAGTCACTCTCTCCTTTCGGACCTGGCAATCAGAAGCCGCTTTTCGTGGCTCGGCGTATCAAGGATCAGGGTTCATCCCGACTGGTTGGACGTGAGCAGGAGCATATCCGCATGGAGATGGTGGATCCCGTCACCGGGTTTACGCACAACGGCATCGCATTCAATCAGGCAGACAAGCTGGAGTTAGTCAAGAGCGGCAAGGCATTTGACGTAGTATTCTCGGTGGAGGAAAATACCTTCTCGCAGAATAATATCCAGCTGCTGGTGAAGGATATCAAGGAGAGTGAGAGCAATAGCATCTCGGCAGTCCTCTCATTACTTATTAAGAATACGAAGGATGACGCCGACGTCATCGGCGAGAATCTGACGAGCATCCATTAATATATATATGTTCACGACATCTTTCCCTCAAGAAGAACTGGAAAGGATCCTGAAGCAATATTGGGGATATGATGGTTTCAGACCTTTACAGGCTGAAATCATCATTTCTGTTTTATCTGGCAAGGATACGCTTGGACTGTTGCCCACGGGCGGCGGCAAGAGTATCACCTTCCAGGTACCAGCGCTTGCTGCAGGCGGACTGACGCTTGTTGTCACCCCGCTTATCTCCCTGATGAAGGATCAGTGTGACCATCTCGTGCAGCGCGGCATCAAAGCGGCGGCTGTCTTTATGGGCATGACACATCAGGAGGTGCTGGAGACTTATGAGCGCGTCATCTCGGAAGATTACCGTTTCCTCTATCTCTCGCCCGAACGACTTGAGACGCAACTCTTCCTTGCCAAACTTCAGTACATGAATGTGCGTCTGCTCGTAGTGGATGAGGCTCACTGTATCTCTCAATGGGGTTATGATTTCCGTCCCCCGTATCTGAAGATTGCCAACCTGCGTAAATTGGTCAAAGCACCCTGCTTGGCGCTCACAGCCACGGCAACGCCCGAGGTTGTGAAAGATATTCAGGACAAATTACACTTCGGCAAGGACGCACAGGTATTCCAGCAATCTTTTGAGCGCCCGAATCTCACTTATTCCGTTCGTCATACGGCAGACAAGCTGGATACGATGGTACGCCTGTTGCAGGGAGAGACGCGCGAGGGTGACGAAGAGCATCCCGGCGGCATTGCCTCCGCCATCGTGTACGTGCGCTCACGCCAACAGACTGCCAAAGTAGCCGAACAGCTCACGCAGATGGGCATACCAGCCGACTTCTATCACGCCGGACTTTCTGCCGAAGTCAAGCAGCAGAAACAGGATGCCTGGATGGCTTCGGATCCCCCAGTCATCGTGGCAACCAACGCTTTCGGCATGGGCATTGACAAACCGGATGTCCGCACGGTCATTCACATTGATCTCCCCCCTTCGCCCGAAGAATATTTCCAGGAGGCAGGACGCGCCGGACGTGACGGCAAGCCAGCTCATGCCTGGCTTCTGTATGAAGACAATGACAAGCTCCGATTGCTCAATCACCTGCAGTCAGAATATCCGCAGCGTGACTTTATTCGCCACGTCTATGGCAGGCTCGCCTCCTTCTATCAGATTGCCATTTCGGCAGGAATGAATAATCTCTTTGAGTTTGAGATCATGCGCTTCTGTGCCGCTTATCATCTCAATGCCACACAGGTTCATTATGCGCTCAAACTCCTTGATCTGGCAGGATATATCAGTTACATTGAGGATCCGGACCGGCACTCCCGACTGATGATCACAACCAGCCGCGAGTCGCTCTATCATCTGAATCAGTTTGACAAAGAATGCCAGCGCATCCTTCAGGCACTGCTACGGCTCTACACGGGACTGTTTGCCGACTACGTATTCATTCGCGAAGACGCCATCATGCGTTATACCGGGCTGGACAGAACCACGCTCTATGAAAAGCTGCTCCTGCTATCTCGTTTCCATGTGCTGCATTACATCCCTGCCCGCCAGACACCAGCCATCGTCTATCTCACCCCACGGCTGGAAGATGAAGAGTTGCGCATCCCTCACACCATCTATGAAGACCGCCAGGCACGGCAGGAACGCCGTATCCGCTCCATGATTGCCTATGTGGATAATGAGGAAGAATGCCGTATGGTGCAATTGCTGCACTATTTTGGAGAAGAGATTGGACACCGGTGCGGACACTGTGATGTATGTCTGAGCAGGGAACTAAACGGCAACATACATGAGCATAAAGAGGCACTCCGCAGCCTGTTACTGAACCATCTGCAGGCAGCGGGACCTCAGGCACTCACCACGCTGTCAGCTAAATTATCTGGTGCTGCCAGCGATGATCTCTTCACGGAAGTATTACGGGAAATGGTGGCACATGAGGAGCTTTCACTCTGTGATGGAATAGTAACTATCAAATAGCATAACTTATCATACCATTTCAGAGACAAAACGGTAGCATTTATTGGCATTTCTGCGTTCCAAACCCTCACAACGCACGAATGTAAGTATCAAATGCCATTTTTTTACCGCAAAAATTTGCTTTCTATCAAAAAAGTGCTTATATTTGCCACCGAATAAATATGTATTCACCAACTATTAAACAATAACATTACCAATTATTAAAAAAGTATTATCAACATGATCAACCAACCTACCGTGAAGCTTGGTATCGTAGGCGTTAGCCGCGACTGCTTCCCTATCACCCTTACCCAGGCTCGTTTGGCTGCCGTCATGACCGAGGTCAAGAAGGCAGGACTTCCTGAAGTATATGACTGTCCAGTAACTATCGAGAACGACGTTGACACCTACAAGGCTCTTGATTGGGCTAAGGAGAATGGCATCAACGCTGTTTGTATGTTCCTCGGCAACTTTGGTCCTGAGGGTCCTACTACTCTCTTCTGCCAGAAGTTCGGTGGTCCATGCATGGTTCTCGCTGCTAAGGAGGAAGGCAAGGCAAATCTTGCTTCTGACCGTGGCGATGCTCTTTGCGGTGTCCTCAACTTCTCTTACAGCGTAGGTCTCCGTCGCCTCAAGGTTTATATCCCAGAGTATCCAAACGTAACACCTGAGGAGGCTGTTAAGGAACTCGCTGACTACCGTAACATCGCTCGCGTTGTTACCGGCGTCCGCAACCTCAAGGTTATCGGCTTCGGACCACGTCCTTGGGACTTCCTCGCTTGCAATGCTCCTATCCAGCCAATGTATGACATGGGTATCGAGGTACAGGAGAACTCAGAGCTTGACCTTAAGAAGGCATTCGACGAGATCGCTGCTAAGCCAGGCAAGGCTGCAGAGATCGCTGCTGTAGCTAAGGATATGGAGGCAGAGCTCGGCGCTGCTCGTAACACCTATCCAGAGATCATCAACAAGATGGCTCAGCTTGAGGTTACCCTCATGGACTGGTACGAGGGCAACAAGGGTGGCTCTAAGTATGCTGTATTCGCTAACAAGTGCTGGCCAGCATGGCAGCCAATCTTTGAGTTCGAGCCTTGCTACGTTAACTCACGTCTCACCGGCCGTGGTATTCCTGTAGCTTGTGAGGTTGACCTCTACGGTGCTCTCTCTGAGTACATGGCTGAGTGCGCTACCGAGAAGCCAGCAACTCTCCTTGACATCAACAACTCTGTTCCTGCTGACGTTATCCCAGCTGGTGCTAACCTCGCTGGTGCAGACCTCAAGGATCTCTACATGGGCTTCCACTGCGGTAACACCTGCTCACAGTGCATGAAGGACTGCAAGATCAAGTATCAGCTCATCCAGGCTCGTCTCATGAGCCCTGAAATCACTAAGGGTACTCTCGAAGGCCAGATCAAGCCAGGCAAGTCAACAATGTTCCGCATCCAGTCTAACTCTGACGCTAAGCGCGTTTCTTACATCGCTCAG
>JAZLJN010000136.1:0-13973 GCA_045617885.1 Bacteroidales bacterium
GGACCACCAATCTGAACCTTCGAACCACCTAAAAGAGAGATAATGAAGCCAGCAACAATAGCGGTAATGATACCCTCTGATGGAGATACACCAGATGCAATACCAAACGCGATAGCCAAAGGAAGAGCCACAATACCGGTAATCAAACCGGCTAAAGCATCCTGGCTGAACTTCTGCATGTTATAGTCCCTCATGCACGAAAAGAATTTCGGCTTGAAGTCTATGAATTTAGAAACATAACGCATAATAATTGACTTAAATAAACACTTACTTGCACGTTTTTTTACTTATTTTTTGTGCAAATTTAAGTTTTTTTTTGATTTTGTCAAAAGTTTTACACCAAAACTCTTGTTTGCACATTATATATTATATATATTTGCATCTTGTAGTTGCTAATTCTACTCAAGTTTCAAGTTCCACATAAATAAAATATACTATCTATGAAAATACTTTACATTCATGGCTTTTCGAGTGCCGGAAGCACAGGAACAGCCACTAACCTACGTAACCATCTGTATGCTGACTATGGCGTGACGGTGGTATCGCCTGACATTCCTGTCTATCCCGCCCAGGCTCTCACCTATCTGCGACAGGTAGTGGAGCAGGAACAGCCAGACCTGATTATCGGCACTTCAATGGGTGCGATGTACACGGAGCTGATGAAGGGATACAAGAGAATCTGTGTCAACCCTTCATTCCACATGGCAAAGATGCTCACCTTCAAACATCTTGGCAAGAATGTGGAATTCCAGAACAAAAGGCAGGACGGTGCCAAGTCCTTCAAAGTGGACAAGCAGATGGTGGCAGAATTCAAGGAGATTGAAACCAAGCTCTCCCTGAAGAATATCACACCTGAAGAAAAAGCACTGGTATGGGGTATCTTTGGAAAGGATGATCCAATGGTCAACTGCCGGGATGAATTTGCAAAAGCATACGGCAAAGAGCATTTCCGCATCATTGAGGGAGAACACAGCCTCACGGATACAATGGTAAAGCGCGATCTGCTGCCGCTGATCAAGGAATTGCTGGAGTTGTAAAGCAAATAATAAAGAAATGTGCGCATAGCGCTATGATAAAGAACTACAAAAGCGGCATCCCGATTCTTGGGATGCCGCTTTTGTAGTTATCTAATATGTGAACTGTTTGGATTAGTTGAAGAAGTACTTCAAACCACCCTGCAGACGCCAGCAGTTCTCATAGTTCTCATATACCTTGTAGGTCTCAGTCATCTTGGTGTTCATAGTATATGTAGGAACACCCTGTGCATTGGTACCTGCGTAGGTAAGTGGAGAGATTACACGGTTAGTATTGCCGCAGTACATGGTGTTACCCCACTTAGAGTTGAGCATATTGCCAAGGTTCTGGATGTCAAAGCTGAGCTGGAACTTGTGGTTCAAGCTACCAGTCTTGACGCAGAAGTCCTGAGTGAGACGGAGGTCAATCTTGTTGAGCCAAGGAGAGCGTGCAGCATTTGCCTCAGCATAAGAACCCTTATTGTTCTTAAGATAATCATCCTGCTCAACGAATGCCCAGAATGCCTTGCGCTGTGAACCATCAGCATCATCCTTGAACTCAATCTCGCCGTCATTAGCAGGGATGTACATCAGGTCATTAGCAATACCATCACCATTCATATCATTAGCATAGGTGAATGAGTTGCCGTATGAGCTGTATGCTGAGTAGAAGAGGTTAATACCAGTACCCATGAGGATACCACACTTGTAAGGAATATAGTAGTTAGCCGAAGCAATTACCTTATCTGGAGTTACGTACTGTGAACGCTGAACACTTGGAGAGTTAGCGCCATCCACTACGTATGTGCCCTGCCAGGTAGAATATGGGTCAGAACCAGGAAGACCAGAAATCTCCTTGCTCTCAGTGTGAGTATAAGCTGCCATCAACTTGAGGTTCTTGATTGGCTCTGCATTTACAGTAAGGTTGAAGGTATAACCGTAACCCTTAGATGTATTGTCAAGAATAACTGCATCCTTCTTGGCTACATACTTCAGATCCTCACCATTGTAGTTAGGACGGTTGTCAGCACCTGAGAAGGTCTTGGTAGTTGGCTTGAAGTTGATATTGTCAACATAGCAAGCATAGATGTTCTTTGTGTACATTCCCTCAACGGTGAAGCTGAGTGGGAAGCTAACTGGAACTACAACGTCAGCAGCGAGAGAAGACTTCCATACCTGTGGCATCTTGAAATCCTTGGCTACACCTGAAATTGTAGAACCTGCCTCATGCTTGTCATCAGTGAGCTGAGTTGGTTTGCCAAGGGCAGCAATCATATCATCAACGCTGGTGAGGAACTTGCCATCCTTAATGAGCTTTGCAAGATCTGCACCTGTGATATTCTTAACCACGTTCTGTACCATGTTAGCATTGGTAGGCATGTTGGTGAAGAATACAAGTGGCAGACGGCCAGCGAAGAGGCCTGAACCACCGCGAAGTCGGAGGCTGTGATCACCGAAAATGTCCCAAGTGAAACCAACGCGAGGAGAAACCTGGAAGCCAGACTCTGGCCACTTGCCGGTATCAACGCGCTTGCCGTTGAAGTCAAGATTATAAATAGCCTTGTTGGTAGCAAGATCAGAGTTATCGAAGATCATGTCATCAAAGCGGATGCCATAAGTAAGCTTGAAGTTCTTAGTAGCATTCCACTCGTCCTGCAGATAGAAACCGATCTGGTTGAAAGTAACCTGTGCATTTGGATTCTTCTCACCATTAAAGCCATAAGTGAAGGCTGCTGCCTGAGGATTGCAATCAAAGAAATCCTGCAGTGATGCGAAGCGATAGTAACCAGTACCATTACGCATGTAAGCGTTGTTAGCATACTGATGCTCAAAATTGAGACCTGCGAGGAAGGTGTGTGCACCCTTGGTGTACTTGAAGTCATCCTTTACATTGATGATCTTGTTCTTAACACCATTATTCCAAGTGAAGAGCTCATAACCTGCTGACATATAGTGGTGGTTATCAGCACCAGTCATAATATCAATGAATGGGAATGGTTCTGACTCACTGCCACGAATATCCTCAATGTTTGTATATGTAGCAAGCAACTGGTTAGATGCATTGTTGCCGAAGCGGCTGTTGAGGTCAAATGCGAACGAAGTCACATTGTTGTCTTGTGAGTAGAGTGACTTAGAGAAAGCCATTGAGGTCTCACCAATACGGTTGGTATTTCTGTCACGAGTACCTGCATCGGTAGAGTTACCGTTGGTTGGATTCCAAGCAGTATTCTTAGTGCTATTGTAACGTACAGCAAGGTGATGATTGTCAGTAATGTTCCAGTCAATACGAGCAAGGATCTTAACATTCTCCTCATCGCCAGGAAAGTTGGTAGCAGAACCTGGATCATAGCCATAGTTGTTGATAAGGAAATCCTTTACGCGATTCATATCCTCAATCTTACAAGCTGACTCGATACCAGAACCATCAGAACCCTTAGCGTGGTACTTTACAACCTCGCCTGGAGCAAGATTCTGCTCATAGTTTACAAAGAAGAAAAGCTTGTTCTTAACGATTGGACCGCCGAGGGTGAAACCATAAACGGTGTTTGACTCCTTCTTACGGTCGCCAAGATCATTGCCGTCAATCTTATTACCGCGCATATCCTGATCACGATAGTAAGTGTAAGCAGTGCCGCGGAAAGTGTTGGTACCAGACTTGGTAACCGCATTGATACCACCGCCGATGAAGTTGGTCTGACGGACATCGTAAGGAGCAACTACAACCTGAACCTCCTCGATAGCGTCGAGAGATACTGGGTTACCGCCACCAGGAAGTGCTGATGAAAGACCAAAGTTATTGTTGAAATTTGCACCGTCAATGGTAAAGTTGGTAGAACGACCATCACCACCTGCAAAACTGTTGCCGCCACCAGCGTATGGTGAAAGACGAGCAATGTCAGAAAGTGAACGTGAGATGGTAGGCATTGTGGTGAGCGACTCATTATTAATATTAATAGCTGCACCAGTCTTTGCATTGGCAAACTTTGAAGCTGAACCTACTACGACAACATTCTCGAGCATCTCTGCATTCTCAGAAAGCTCTGCATTGAGGTTGAAAGTCTCGCCGAGCTGAAGGGTTACGTCGGTGAACTTCTGTGTCTTTGCACCGATGTAAGAAATAGTAATTTCATAAGGACCGCCCACACGCATACCACGGATTGCATAAGCACCCTTCTCATTGGTGATTGCACCATAATGAGTACCAGAAGGAGTGTGAACTGCCTGAACAGTGGCACCAAGAACCTCACCGTCAGCATCTGTTACGATACCAGCCAAAGATGAAGTAGTAACCTGCGCGAAAACCATCACACAAGACACAAGTGCCATTACTAAAGTCAGTAATGATTTCTTCATTGTTTTTGTTGTTTGAATAAATATTTAGTTGTTATTTTATTTCGAGAATTGCACTGAATGCTCTTTTTACCTTAAAAACACGGCGCAAAGATAAAGAAAAATAATGACAATTTTATTACTTTAACTTCAAAACTCCCTTTTTTAACAATTCGGCACGGATAGAACCCTTTTTTTAACAATTAGAGTTTTCATTTTTGACCTAATCCCTGCTTACGAACAGCCAAAACCATTTGAACTACCTGACTATAATTGGCTTTACCTTCTGGTATCTGATTGGAGCGCAAATACCAATCATAGAATGCCTCCTGCAGGTCATTAATCCATCCGATTTGCTGTGCCTGCCAAAAACGAGATTTGGCATTCAGATCTTCAATTATCCGAGGATCCAAACGACGTATCCATCCCTGATAATCGGCTGGCGAGAGCAGGGAGCGGGCATTTCCAATAAGGTAAGGCAGGAGTCCGTAATATCCACAATAATTCAGCTGGGATTCTTCAGAATGAAGGCATACATAATATGCCCAATAATTAGCCTCGGCTTCACTGCTTATTCCCAGAAGATGAGCCAGCTCATGGGCATAAGTGAAGGGATACTGCTCTGGCAACAGCTGGAGGTTGAGCTGACTCTCTGCCATAAAAGGTCCCATATAACCCAGCACTCCTACGGCACTATACAGCCGATTGAATACAACGGTCTTCGGGTGCTGAAAGTCAAGAGGGGGGCATAAACCACAGGTATCAGGCAAGCAGCGGTATTCCTCTTTGATCAGGTTCTCTATCTCCGCTTCCGTGAGTGTAATCTGCGCAGGATAACAGGCATTGATACTATCTGCAAATTCATTTAGATATTCAAGGAAAAATTCTTCTTCTGTAGCTACTGGTTGAACATGGAGCCGACTGAAAAAATTCGCACGATAATAATTGCATCCCCATCCGAGGTAAAACCAAACTACGACCCACAAGGCAATCTCTGCCTCTTGGACAAGAAGCGTGAGACAAGAGGTATGACGTATTATCCCGATTATTGGGTATGCGATAAGAGCGGCTCCGGCAAGTAATACTATCCACTCTTCAAGCGAACAGGAGACAATACTTGCTATGGCAGATAGTGTGCGTGATATCCAAGGATAAAGGGTCGTGGCATACCACTCCCCCGCTCCAGGCAAAAAACGGATGGCAAGAACCGTTAAGATAAGAATACCTAAAAGCGAACGACGAATCATCGGCTGCGGATTACGTCACTGAACCAAATCTCGTTGGCTATATTATCAAATGTATTACGTTGCACACGGAATCCCTGATGTGCAGGATTGACTGGAGTGGCAATGGCTGAACCGCCAATATCAAAGAACTGGCAACCCGTAACGCTACAATTAGAGCAACCTGGCTCATAATCAATGGCTGTGGCGCCAAGATGAGAGAACTGACAGTCCGCAAAATCAATGTTCTGACCAAACTGAATGGTGATAGCGGATTCTTGACGATCCTCATATCCACTATTCTGGCGATATGCACCTCCTGGTGCTGTGACCACGCCGCTGTTAGCTACGTGATTCCACGATGTGTACTGGAAGGAAATGCCACGGAAGATAATATGATGCACGGGACGTTCGGCATCTCCCCGGATTTCAATCAAGGATTCGAGTACGGGATAGATAAATGGAGCACCCTGCTTATTGCCGTTTGCACGCTCCTCTTCTTCCGGGTCATATACTATTGATCCGTTATTCGGATCCTGATACCATGTGCCGGGATAAACCAGGGAGTAACCACCCTTCATATTATAGTATTTGGGCATCTCTGGTTGAGAGAATAGGAGGCGGCTCTCTGGTTCATGGAATGTCAGGCATACATTCTTGCCTTCAATCCTGAAATTCTTGATACGCAGAGCTGCCATTGTATTCTGGGTACAGGCTATCAACTCAAGGCTGCGTAATTCCTCTGTCTTGACTTCATTCATGATCTTCTCATCATCAGCCATACCGAGACGAGTCCCATAAATAAGATCCAATACAGGGTCGAAACTCTCTGCGGGAATGAGAAGTTCACATTTGTCTTTTGATGCTCCGGATAAATTCATCAGGCTGTCAAGCAGGCCAAGACTGGCATGGGGAACTTTTGTTTCACCTCGCCAGAGCTGTCGAACATCCTGTGTACGCTGTCCGAAAACGGGATGTCCCATCCACCAGTTAAGTGTCTCCATCCGGTCACTCATATCCAGCGTACGTCCACCACTGAACGTAACTTTCCCTGAATTATCTGCCATAATCACAGTCGGTGCTTTGGAGGTTCCGCTGTCGTCTGTTCGCAGTTGTATCGTCTCATCAAAAGAATAGACACCATCGGCAAGATGAATGAAGAGGGTATCTTTGCGCGACATCTGACGTGCTTTGATCAATGCCTGGGTCAATGAATGCAAAGGACGCTTCTTACTGCCGTCATTCATGTCATTGCCTGATGGAGAGACGTAAAGATGACCGGCATTCAAGCACTGAATGACACCGATGAAGAGAAAAACAAGGAGGGTTATGCGCTTCATATAACAGGTTATTTTGGGGCAAAGATACATTTTTTTCTCGAAATATACAAATAGAATGGGGCAAATTTGCAAAATACCTAATATTTGGTATTGTACGAACTACCAAAAAGCCCTAACTTTGCACCGCAAAAACACGATAAAGAAGAAATAGTTGGTACTAAATGAAAAAAGATAAGGACCGCACGAGAGTGTAGTCCTTATCTGATTATATAGATACCATAAGTACCGATTAATATACTAAAAGATCATCGCAGCGAGCTATACGCTGTATCAGATTTCAATCTTCTTGTACTTTGGAACCAAAGTCTTCATGATGCTCCAAGCAATAAGATAAGCCACGGCACAGACGCAGAAGACGATCATGAAACCTGCAGGCTTGCCCTCGAAGCCCAAGAAGCTGAATGCAGAACCCTGCTCAGCAGCATAGGTAAAGAGCTTACCAGAACCAGAGTTGATCAGGGCAGAACCAATACCACCAGCCAAGGTACCGATACCGGTAATGGTAGCAACGGTGCTCTTAGGGAACATATCGCCAATGGTAGAATAGAGGTTAGCCGACCAAGCCTGGTGACCAGCACCTGCCAAACCGATGATGACAGCAGGCCACCATGCAGAATATGCACCGAGTGGCTGTGCGAACAATGCAAAGATTGGGAAGAATGCAAAGATTAGCATCGAAAGCATACGACCTGCGTATGGCTCCATACCCTTCTTCTCAACGAAATACTTTGGCAGATAACCACCACCGATTGAGATAACGGTAACAATGAGGTATAGTGTGAAGATCAGAGCCTGACCCATTGGAGACGAAGCCTTGTAGCCGAACTGGTCTTGGAAATAAGATGGAGCCCAGAAAAGGAAGAACCACCATACACCATCGGTAAAGAACTTACCAGCAAGGAATGCCCAGGTCTGCTTGAAGGTGAAGCACTGGAGCATTGGGATGGTCTTCTCTTCTGCAGGAGCAGCAGCTGGCTTAGCTGCAGCCTCTTCTGCCTCATCCTGATTGATATAAGCGAGCTCAGCCTCATTAACATGTTTGCACTTGCCAGGAACATCGTACATGAATGCCCAGAAGAACATCCAGATGAATCCGAGACCACCGATGATGATGAAGGCCATCTCCCAACCATAAGCTGCAGCGAGTGCAGGGATGGTAAGAGGAGCAGCAAGAGCACCTACAGACGCACCAGCATTGAAGATAGAGGTAGCGAAAGCACGGTCCTTCTTAGGGAAGTACTCAGCAGTAACCTTGATAGCTGCAGGGAAGTTACCAGCCTCACCAAGCGCCAGAACAGTACGGCAGACTATGAAGAGATAAACCGAAAGTGTAGCAATCAGGACAGCTGCATCGCCAGTAGCCTGAATCAGGTCAGCTGAGCTCTGTACGCCTGGTATATTGCCGAACTGAACGGTAGCCCAACCACAGCCTGCATGGAGACAAGCACCGAGTGACCAAATACCGATGGCCCAGAGGTAACCCTTCTTGGTGCCCATCCAGTCAATGAACTTACCAGCAAAGATAGAAATACATGCGTAGACAACAGAGAAGAATGCGGTGATATCACCATAGTTCTCATCTGTCCAATGGAACTCAGGAGCGATGAACTCCTTCCAGGTCATAGAGAGGACCTGGCGGTCCATATAGTTGACGGTGGTAGCGACAAAAAGAAGTGCGCAAAGGTACCAACGCCAGTTACTCATAACGCCTTTTGAATTTGGCATAATTAAAAAAGGTATTAGGGGTTTGAATAAAACGACGCATCATTCCAAGGTTTTTCGGACCTTGGAATGACATGATTTATGACTAATTACTTCTTGAAAGTAACGATAGCGTCAAAGCATTCCTTGCACTTGTTAGTTACATAAGCCCAGTCACCCTCAGCTACCTTGTCCTTAGGGAAGAGCTTAGAACCCATACCTACGCAGAAGACACCAGCGTCGAACCACTTCTTCAAGTTGTCAGCCTCTGGAGCAACGCCACCAGTAACCATAATCTTTGACCAAGGCATTGGAGCCATCAAACCCTTAACAAGGTTAGCACCTACTACGTCACCAGGGAATACCTTGGTAAAATCGCAACCTACCTCCTGTGCCTTGCCAATCTCCGATGGAGTCAGACAGCCTGGGCAATAAGTAACGCAGCGACGGTTGCAGACTACAGCAACATCAGGATTGAACAATGGACCAACTACGAAGTTTGCGCCCAACTGCATATAAAGAGCTGCGGTAGGAGCATCAACTACCGAGCCAATGCCAAGTGCAAGTTCAGGGCACTCCTTGTTGGCCCACTTTGAGAGCTCACCGAATACCTCGTGAGCAAAGTCGCCACGGTTAGTAAACTCGAATGCACGCACACCACCTTCGTAGCAAGCTTTGATTACATTCTTACATACTTCAACGTCCTTGTGATAGAACACAGGAACCATAGGTGCAGCCGCAATCTTGGCCATCACCTGAAATTTATCGAACTTTGCCATTTTTCTTTAGATTAATGATTATCGCTGTACGCGACCGTTTGCAGAACCACCTGCGAGTGCTTCTACTTCTGCTACTGAAACCAAGTTGTAGTCGCCATTTACGGTATGCTTAAGAGCAGAAGCTGCTACTGCGAACTCGAGAGCCTCACCCTGGTTTGCCTTTGTGAGCAAGCCGTGAATCAAGCCACCAGAGAATGAGTCGCCACCACCTACGCGGTCAATGATTGGGTTAATGTCATAACGCTTTGACTGATAGAACTCCTCTCCATTGTAGATGAGAGCCTTCCAGCCATTGTGAGTAGCGGAGAACGACTCACGGAGTGTAGAAACTACATACTTGAAGCCAAACTGCTCCTTCATCTGCTTGAAGATACCCTCGTAACCAGCAGCATTGGTCTCGCCACCCTCTACATCAGCATCTGGCTTGAAGCCGAGGCAGAGCTCTGCATCTTCCTCATTGCCGATGCAAACATCTACGTACTGCATCAGTGGGCGCATGATAGAAATTGCCTTTTCTGAAGTCCAAAGCTTCTTACGGAAGTTAAGGTCAACAGATACAGTCACACCATGACGCTTTGCTGCCTCACAAGCAAGTTTGGTAAGCTCTGCAGCCTTATCAGAAATAGCTGGGGTAATGCCTGACCAGTGGAACCAATCAGCACCCTCCATGATTGCATCGAAATCAAAATCCTCTGGGTTTGCCTCAGCAATGGCTGAATTAGCGCGGTCATAAATAACCTTTGAAGGACGCATAGAAGCGCCTGTCTCGCAATAATAAAGACCTACACGGTCACCACCACGAGCAATATACTGTGTATTGACGCCATAGCGACGGAGTGAATTAACTGCAATCTGACCAATCTCATGCTTTGGAAGCTTGGTTACGAGATAAGCGTCATGACCATAGTTAGCACAAGAAACTGCCACGTTAGCCTCACCACCACCAGGGATGATACGGAAAACGTCAGTCTGAATAAAACGATCCTGTCCGTTAGGAGAAAGGCGGAGCATAATCTCGCCTAAGGTAATAATTTTTGCCATAATGTGGGCCCCCATCCCCGACCCTTCCCCCCTAGAGGGTGAAGGGAGTAGATACTCATGTATTCTATACATTATAAATAAATGAACTATGTTTCTACTCTCTATTGTTTTCTACAAAGAGAAAGAATCGAGGACTATTGGGGTGTTTTTAAGTTAGTATAAAATAGTTAGTGATTATTCGTTTTTTGAAGAGAAGACGAAACATTTTCGAATAGAATTCAATACTTCATCTATTTTGAAAAGGACTTCATCGTTCGTAAATCGAATGACTCGAAAACCAAGACTATTGAGTTTGTCAGTTCTTTGTTGGTCTGCCGCCTTCTGCTCGTCTGTAAAATGATATTCTCCATCAACTTCAATTACCAGCATTTCGTCCAAACAAACGAAATCTGCAATGAATTCGTCGATTACATGCTGACGGCGGAACTTAACACCTAATTGTTTACCTCGTAAACATTCCCATAAGCGTATTTCAGCTACCGTCGGTTCTCTACGACTATCCTTACTATGGCTTCGGGTTATCGAATAAGTAAAAGGTGAAGCCGTTTCAAAACCATGCGAGAAATCTTTCATAACCAGCAGAACTAACCACTCCCTTCACCCTCTAGGGGGGAAGGGCTGGGGAAGGGGGCTTTTTTAGAACTTAAAGAACTGATTTGCGTTATTGTAGCAAATATCCTCAATCATCTGGTTGACACGCTGCTCCTCATAGCCTACGTATGGGATCAAGCCGTTCTCGATGTCATTGCCCACGAGGTTACAGAGTGTGCGACGGAAGTACTCGTGACGTGGGTAAGAAAGGAACGAACGTGAGTCAGTAAGCATACCTACAAAGCGAGAGAGAAGACCGAGTACTGAAAGAGCATTCATCTGCTTCTCCATGCCATCCTTCTGATCAAGGAACCACCAGCCCGAACCGAACTGAATCTTACCTGCTACTGAGCCATCCTGGAAGTTACCAAGCATAGTGGCGATAACTTCATTGGCACATGGGTTGAGGTTGTAGAGGATAGTCTTGGCCAGTTTACCCTCAGCATTCAGTTCATCAAGGAAGTGGCTCATTGCCTTGGCAGTTGTAAACTCGCCAATTGAGTCGAAACCAGTATCTGCACCAAGCTGTGCAAACATCTTGGAGTTGTTGTTGCGGATAGCGCCATAGTGGTACTGCTGGGTCCAACCTGCATTGCAGTCCATGATGCCCTGCTCGTGCATGTAAGCATGCTTGTACTTACGCTGCTCCTCCACTGTTGGAGTCTTGCCAGCGAGAGCCTTCTGCATGATTGCATCAATCTCAGCCTCAGTATATGGCTCATCATAGAACTCCTCAATGCCATGGTCAGACAGGCGGCAACCCATCTCTGCAAAGAAATCATCACGCTTCTGAAGAGCCTCATTCAAAGTAGCAAAGTTCTTGATCTCAACGCCAGCTACAGCCGAAAGTTTTTCGATGTAAGCCTTCCAGGTAGCAGCCTCGATGTTCATGCCGGCATCAGGACGCCAGGTAGGGAGCATCTTGGTCTTGGCCGTAGGATCGTCCTTCACGATCTTGTGCCACTCCAAAGAGTCAGCAGGATCATCTGTAGTGCAGACAACCTTCACGTTATAGTGCTCCATCATGCCACGTGGGCAGAACTTAGGATCATTGGCAATCATCTCGTTGCACTTGTCATAGATGGCACGAGCATTGGTAGGATTCAAGGTCTCGGTGATACCGAAAGCGGTCTTCAGCTCCAGATGTGTCCAGTGATAGAGAGGGTTACGGAAGGTATAAGGAACGGTCTCTGCCCACTTCTCGAACTTCTCCCAGTCAGTCGTATCCTTACCGGTGCAGAAGCGCTCGTTGACACCGTTGCTGCGCATAGCACGCCATTTGTAGTGGTCGCCCATGAGCCAAATCTGAGCGATAGACTCAAAGCGCTTGTTCTCAGCGACCATCTGTGGGATCAGGTGACAATGGTAATCGATAATCGGCATTTTAGCCGCATGCTCGTGATACAACTTCTGCGCAGTCTCTGTCTGAAGCAGGAAGTTCTCATCCATGAAAGCTTTCATTGTGAAAAGAATTTTTATGTGTTAGTATAAGATTAAATATCATGCTTTTCTACTCCAAAAATAAGAGTATTTTAGAGGTTTCACGCGGCGAAGATAATATTTTTTTTCAAATCGCACAAAAAAACTGCAATTTTTTTTTGATTTGAAAATAATATTAGTATCTTTGCATGCGAAAATTAGCGAAAAGCAAGTATTCAAACACACTTATACTAACTTTATTTTTTATTTTATGAAAGCATTAAACAAGCAGACTGCCCCAAAGGCCGTCGCTCCTGAACGCATCATCCAGTTCGGTGAGGGTAACTTCCTCCGTGCATTTGTTGACTGGATTATCTGGAACATGAACAAGAAGACCAACTTCAACGCCAGTGTTGTTGTTGTCCAGCCTATTGATCGTGGCATGGTGGAATGGCTCAATGGTCAGGACTGCCTTTATCACGTCAACCTTCAGGGCCGTCAGGAGGGTAAGCCTGTAGATCAGCTCGACCGTGTGGATGTAATCTCACGTGCTCTCAATCCTTATTCGCAGAATGCTGCCTTCATGGCTTTGGCAGAGCAGCCAGAGATTCGTTTCGTCATCTCTAACACTACTGAAGCAGGCATCACTTTCGATCCTAACTGCAAATTCACTGACGCTCCTGCATCTTCTTATCCAGGCAAGCTCACCCAGCTCCTCTACCGTCGTTTCAAGACCTTTAACGGTGATCCTAAGAAGGGTCTTATCATCATGCCTTGTGAGCTTATTTTCCTCAACGGTCATCACCTCAAGGAGTGCATCTACCAGTACATCGAGCTCTGGCAGGACGACTTCGGCAAGGATTATGAGAAGTTCAAGAACTGGTTCACCAAGTACTGCTACGTCTGCGCAACGCTCGTTGACCGCATCGTTCCAGGCTTCCCTCGCAAGGACATCGCTAAGCTCCAGAAGCGTGCAGGCTATGCTGACAACCTGAGGGTACAGGCTGAGATCTTCCACCTCTGGGTCATCGAGAAGCCAACCAATATGTCTATCGCACAGCTCCGCAAGGAATTCCCAGCTGATCAGGCTGGTCTCCACGTACTTATCGCAGAGTCTGAGGCTCCATACCACGAGCGTAAGGTTACTTTGCTCAACGGCCCACACACCGTGCTTTCTCCAGTAGCTTACCTCTCTGGCATCAACATCGTTCGCGATGCTCTCCATGACAAGGTAGTCGGCCAGTACATTAAGAAGGTACAGTTCGATGAGCTCATGCAGACCCTCAACCTCCCAATGGAGGAGCTCAAGCAGTTCGGTGCTGACGTTCTCGAGCGTTTCGACAACCCATACGTTGACCACGCTGTTACCAGCATCATGCTCAACTCATTCCCTAAGTTCGAGACCCGCGACCTCCCAGGCCTCAAGGTTTACCTCGAGCGCAAGGGCGAACTGCCTAAGGGCCTTGTGCTCGGTCTCGCTGCAATCATTACTTATTATAAGGGTGGTACTCGTGCCGATGGTGCTCCTATCCAGCC
>JAZLJN010000137.1:0-24410 GCA_045617885.1 Bacteroidales bacterium
AAAGGAAAACTTTAACAGCTTGTATTTCTTTTAATTCCTTCAATTCCTTGTTCGATATAAACTCATTGTAGTTTTTGACCAAGTTATTATTTATATGTTTCTAAGTTTCGGAGCTTGCGAAACTTGAATATATTATAATAAATACTGGCGGCAAAGATATACCTTATTTATTATTATTACAATCCCCCAAATGGGGGTTTCATTCCATAAAAATTACTGTGAAGGTGTTTTTCTCCTCTTTTTACTTTGTTTTTGGGGTCATAGATTGGTAATTCCTTTTGTTTTTCCTGCCAGAATTTTGTTTCTGACGCACTTTACGGCTGGTTTGTAGTGTTCAATCTCCATTTCTTTCAAGGTCCGGATCAGTTCGCCCATCAGTTCTGTGTAGAAAAGGCACATCTTATAGGCAAGCTTCATACAGAGCGACTGTATGCCGGGATATTCAGACACATCCGTCATGTGCTCGAGGCAGAAATCCAGAAAGTCCGTCCGCAGATCCTCTTCGCTGAGGTGAAGCCTGTAGATGACATTGAGCGTAAGACGGCGCACGGATGAATTTTCTGCAGAGAGCGCCAGATTAATCAGTTCATGCAGCATAGGCTGCAATTGGCTGAGTTCGGCATCTGTTGCTTTTGTCATCGACCACAACGCATTACGTGCCACCTGATAATCCTCGTCGTGCATAAAACATTGAGTGAAGGCAAAGAATTCATTCTTTGCCTTCACTTCAGAGTACAAAGCCAATGCTTCACCTTCACTACTGGCACCTTTCAGTCTTTCTCGAGTGATGGACATTACCTCTTATTTTTTCTTTTTCTTTTTCTTCTTCTTGCCCTCTACGAGTGATGCAGGGTCATACTGCGTGTTCTCCTGCAGCTCCTTGGCAGTGTAGAGGAATACCTTGTAGATCTCATCCTTAAAGTTCCCATGGGTATATTCGAGAAGGTCTTGAATGATCTTGTCATCATCCTCATCCGCATTGGGATGCGTCTTGTGGAAGTGGAGCTTCATGTGGTTGGCACAGAGCTCAAAGAGACGGGCGCGCTGCTCGGCATCCTCCATCTCCATCGCCTTGGTGATCATATCTTCCACTACCTTGCCATACATTCTCCAATGGATATAAGCCTGTTGCGGATTGCTCAAAGGATCCGGCCTGTCATCCAGTTTCTCTTTTGAAAGAATAGGGAAGGGGTAATCAATGTCGAGCTCATAGTTGGAGATGATGGCAAGATGATCCCACAGTACTTGTTTACTATTATCTACGGCAGCCGACTCCGGATAGATGTCTGCCATAATCTCTACGATACCATAGGCATAACGGGTACGCTTTTCTCGGTCAGGGATAGTCTTGCAGAACTCTACGAGCTGCTGCAGATTGCGTCCATACTCGGGGAGCTTGATGGCGGAGAGTTGTGTGTTGTATTTCTGCATCGGTTAAATGTTTGCAAATGGATCCTTAGGCTTAGATGCCTGAAATTCCTTAAGATAGAACGGAGTAAAGTAGGCGGTATCCTCGAAACGTCCGCGGTTGAAAGCCTGGATGGATAGTGCCATCATGTCACGGGCAAGCACACGCACGCCAGTCAGGAAACGGGCATTCGGATGCTTGATAATTTCCTGGCACTTATCTGCTCCATCGCCGAAGAAATAGATGACATGCTCATCCAGCACCTCCTTGAGGAATTGCTCGCTGACTACCTCCGCAGTCACGGGCTTCACTTCACCCAGTGCCTGGTCATACAGGGCACAATAGACCTCCATGCGGCGGGCATCAATCATCGGGCAGTAGAGCGCACCTTCATCCATCTCTACATCCGGACGGAACATCACCTGACAGCACATTGCCTTGAGGGTAGAGATGGCAATTAGTGGTTTCTGCAGTCCGAAAGCCAGCCCTTTAGCCTCGCTCACGCCAATGCGCAGTCCCGTATAGCTGCCAGGACCTGCAGATACGGCAATGGCATCAGGCATCATATCGTTCTCACGGGCAAAGTCCATAGCCTCCTGCACGAAAGTGCCGAGGGCGGATGCATGGTTAGGACCCTCCAGGGTTTCCTTTTTGAATTCTATGTTGAAGTCACGACTCAAAGCCACAGAACAGGCTTTGGTTGACGTTTCGATCATTAATATGTTTGCCACTGATGAATGAATTGAATGTTAGTAAGTGAGATGAAGGAACTGTAATACGATATTGGAAGACTGCTCAGCCTAAAAAAAAGAGCAGCAAACCATACATTTACAATTCATCGAAAATAATTTTGGTGCAAATTTAGTAAAAAATATGAGATAGCGGTACAAGTTATCGAAAAAATTATTATTTTTGCACAAAAATTGCGTGGCAATAATGTAATTCGTAATTTCAATTCGTAATTTTTGTACAACTACATGATACAGTCCATGACCGGTTTCGGCAAGGCTACTGCCGAGATTTTGCATAAGAAAGTCACAGTGGAGGTGAAGTCGCTCAATTCCAAGCAGCTTGACCTGATGATGAAAGTCTGCCCTCAATACCGTGAGCGAGAGATGGAGTTCCGCCAGATGCTACAGCGCGAAATGCAGCGTGGTAAGGTGGATATGAGTGTCAGTGTGGAGACGCTTGCCAATGCCGCTGAGACGCCAAAACTCAATGTTGAGGTCATTAAGTCGTATAAGGAGCAGCTTGATTCTCTAAGGCAGTCGCTCAATCTGGTTCAACCGGGATTGGGTGCCGAGTCTTCAGCCTTGCTTCTGCAGTTGCTGGTGCGTCTGCCGGATGCCGTGCATGTGGAGCAGCCTGTAATTGAGGAGGAGGAACTGAATGCTGTGACGAAGGTTGTAGCTGAGGCTGTTCAGAATCTGGTGGCTTTCCGTAAGCAGGAGGGTGAGTCTCTGTATCGTGTGTTCTGCCAGAAGATTGCCAACATTCGGGCACTGCTTGCCAGTGTGGAGCCATACGAGAAGGATCGTACAGAGAAGATCCGCCAGAATCTGCTTGATAGGTTGGAAAAGCTCCCTGTGGATTATGACAAGAACCGTTTGGAGCAGGAGATGATCTATTATATAGAGAAACTTGACATCAACGAGGAGAAACATCGTCTGACCAATCACTTGGACTACTTCCTGGAGACGATGGATAGTCCTATCGATGCTGGTGGTCATGGCAAGAAGCTCGGCTTCATTGCGCAGGAGATGGGCAGGGAGATCAATACGCTCGGTTCCAAGAGTAATCAGGCGGAGATGCAGCGCATCGTGGTGAAGATGAAGGATGAGCTGGAGCAAATCAAGGAACAGGTACTCAATGTACTCTGAGAAGATTGAATATTACTATTTAATAATCAAATAAAAGTGGCAAACGGTAAACTGATTATATTTAGTGCCCCTTCGGGCAGTGGCAAGTCAACGCTTGTGAATTATCTGATGCAGCAGGGATTGGATCTGGCTTTTTCCGTTTCCTGCACATCTCGCGCTCCCCGCGGTACAGAGCAGCATGGTGTGGAGTATTATTTCCTCTCTCCTGATGAGTTCCGACAGCGCATTGCCAATGATGAATTCCTGGAGTATGAGGAGGTTTATACAGACAAGTTCTACGGTACGCTCAAGAGCGAAGTAGAGCGTCTCTCTGAAGCAGGCTATACTGTAGTATTTGATGTGGATGTCAAGGGTGGCGTCAATATCAAGAAGTTCTATGGTGACCGTGCCCTCAGTCTTTTCATCCAGCCTCCTTCAATTGAAGAACTTAGCCGTCGTCTGCATGGTAGGGGAACCGATGCTGAAGAGGTGATTCAGCAGCGTCTTGACAAGGCGGCTTATGAGTTGACCTTTGCTCCTCAGTTTGACCGTGTGATTATCAATGATGATCTGGAGGTTGCTAAAGCTGAGGCATTGCAGGTAGTGACAGACTTTCTGAAATCATGAGAATAGGAATCTACAGCGGCAGCTTCAATCCTGTTCATAGCGGTCACATTGCGCTTTGCGACTATTTGGTTCGCGAGGGTTTTGTCGATGAGGTATGGCTTATTCGCAGCCCTCTGAATCCTCTCAAGGCATCATCTGCCCAGACTCTGGCACCGGATGCAGACCGTCAGCGTATGCTTGAAACCGCCATTGAAGGACATGAAGGCTTACGCGTGTGCTGTATTGAGGATGATCTGCCACGTCCGAACTATTCTATCAATACGTTGCGCGCCCTTCAGCAGCAACAACCAGAGGATGAGGTTCATCTAATTATCGGAGCAGATAATTGGCTCATCTTTGACCAGTGGCGTGCATTCGATGATATCCTGCAAGACTTCCACCTGATTGTCTATCCGCGTCCGGGTTATGAGAATCCGGAATCTGCTGAGATTACCTCTCGCCTTGATGCTTCTCATGTGGTATTTGCCACTGGTGCTCCCCAGTTTGACATCAGCAGCACAGAGATCCGTGAGTCTATCCGCGAGGGCAGGCACCCTGAGATGATTGACGAGCACGTCTATGACTACATTTGCAGTCGTGGATTATATCAATAATCACGATGTGAGTATTTATTCCTATATATAATAATACAATAATGTCAGAGAATCCAATATACAGTCCAGCTGTGATTGACATGGTAACGGTGTCTGCCGAATACTGTGTCTTCATGGAGAAACTACGCGAGAATGGTATCTCTCGCCGGTCATTCCTGCAGAAGATTACCAAGGTTCTGCCCCTCATTTATGTGAAGGCAGCCCTTCTGCCTGACCTGGAGGAAATCGGCTATGATGATTTGGAGGAGATAGTGACCGAAGAGGACTACGAGGAGGTACGCAAGCGTGTATGGAGTCTGCTGCGTGCTGATGATGAGTATCTGGAGGTCTTTACGCCGGATATGCAATATAGTGAGGGACCGATGATGTGTACTGTCAGTGAAGATCTGGCAGACGTGTATCAGGATTTGAAGAATTTCGTGGCTGCGTTTGCTTCGCAGAATGAGGAGAGCATGAACAATGCCATTGTAAAGGTGAAGATGAACTTCCGTACCTATTGGGGACAGAAGCTGGTCAATGCCATGCGTCCGCTCCACGAATTGGCATACGGAGACCATTCAGATGATAATGCAGACGAGGATGAATAACTTGACCATCACCAAAGAGCAGCTTGCAGAACTGCCCACCAAGGAGTTTGCCGGTTATCCTGTGACGGTAATCAATCTTGAGCAGGCAGAGATAGCCATACGTCAGATCCGTGAGTCGAATACGATTGTTGGCTTTGATACCGAGACGCGACCAGCCTTCCAGAAGGGAGTGCACTACAAGGTTTGTCTGGTTCAGCTTTCCGTGGGTCAGGTTTGTTTCCTGTTCCGATTGAATAAAATAGGTGAATTACCGCAGTGTCTGGTAGATTTGTTGCAGGATGAGAGCGTTATGAAGATAGGGCTCTCCACGCACGATGATTTTCAGAATCTGCGCAAATGGCTCCCAACACTTGCCCCCAAGGGATTCGTAGAGCTGCAGGAACTGGCAGCACGTTATGGGATCGTGGATAAGAGTCTTGCCAAGATTTATGCCATTCTCTTCGGTATGAAACTGAGCAAACGTCAGCGTCTGACCAATTGGGAGGCAGATCAGCTCTCACCCAAGCAGCTGGCTTATGCCTCACTGGATGCTGTGGCGTGTGCGGAGATTTATGAAAAACTGATGAAGATGAAATCCTGACTCCCTAATTTTTAACTTTTAACTTTTAACCTTTAACTTATGAAATGGCCTAAATATATCGTAATGCCCTGTGCACTGCTAATCTACTTCATTGCCATGGCAGTGTATGGCATAGTACATAATGACGGTAATCTGCCTCAGGATTTCTTCCTGATATGTGGCATCGAACTGATTATACTGGTGGTGCTGTTCTTCCTACTTAGAGCCAAGCATCGCAGACTGAATAAATAAAAAAACAACCCGGCAGACACATCACGTGCTTGACGGGTTTCTTTGTATGATTTGGAATAGGAGAAAATGATTGTCTATTCTTATTCAGCCACCTGCTCAGGAAGTGCAGGAGCAGAATCCATAGCCTCGATAGCGCTGCCCGAGAAACTGCGGCTACTGCTAAGGATAAGAGTGCAGCAGATGCAGAGCACTGCAATGACACACATGAGAGTCCAGGTAGCCTTCTCAAGGAAGTTAGCGGTCTTAGGAGCACCCATGAGAGCATTCTGAGATTGGAAGCCAGCTGCAAGGCCTCCTCCCTTTGACTTCTGAAGCAATACAACAGCTACAAGAAGCAAACTGATGAATACGATGATGACAGTAAAGATTACCATTTCGTTAGTTTTTTTTATGTTGATTATTTATTTATTATCGGGGTCATTTTCGGCCTTGGTGTAGGCAATTACCTTCTCAAGGTACCGAATTTGGTCTGCAAAGTAACAATTTTTTTTTGGATAATTCAAATTTAATTGCGAAAAAATTGCTAAAGCCTGCTCATATTTGTGCTGTTTGACATATACCTTTGCCAAACTCTCGGTCAAAAATGCACGATCTTTGATTTTTTCGAGCAATTTTGGATCATCTTCCCGCATTTCCGGTTTCTCTGCCTGGGGTACAAAAAGAGTGCCGTTTTCCTCTGCCTGCAGGAAGTTGTCTATCAGCAGATCCTGTTCCTCATCTTCAGCCGTCCGCCCCTCATTGTCTGCGGTCATCTCTGACTCCAGGTCATAGTCAGCGGCAGGGGCATTGGCAAGGTCTTCGATGGAGTAGGAGCTCTCCGTAGTGCCATCGTTTTGCATGACTTCCAAAAACCGGTCTATCAGTTCGAAGTCATTGACCTCCACCTTCTGCTGTCGCCTCTCTTCAAGCTGCTGCATCAGGGTCACCCATTCATACTCGCCTTTGTTGATCAGCTGGAAGAGACGCAATCTGTCAGGCAAAGCTACGGCGTGCTGCTTGAGCTCTGTATCGAGTTTAGTGGAATGGACATTAGCCAACGCCGTCACATACAGCAGTCGGTATGTGGCGCAGTAGGGGTGGGCTGCTATCAGTTCTGGCAGTTTCTGTACTGCCTCTGCACCCATCTCCTCGGGGTTCTTGATCCAATGTCCGATGTTCATGGCTTTTTACCAGTTGGCTACAGTTGCATTGAAGATATCTTCCACCAGCTCCTTCACCATCTCTTCGCACAGGGCATCCTGCACGTCAGTAATCAGCTGGGTTGCATCAAAGTCGCGGTAGGCAGAGAATTCCTTTTCGAAGTCTTCCGTCTTGTTGTTGCGGTTCACAAACTTGATCTTCACCTTGATGGTCAGTCGCGTCTGTGCTGCATAGGCATCAGCCTTTACAGCCTGCGGTGTGAGTGTGTAGCCGGTTATGGCACCGCTGATCTGCAGGTCACCATCAGTCCTGACAAGCTGTAACTGTGTCTGATCAACATATTTTGACTGCAACTGGTCATTGAAGTTGACGCCCAGAGGGGCATACACCAGAGCCGCTTTGATAGGGATGTAGTCAATGGAGATGGTCTTGGTGGTGGTATAGTCGATGCTGGCGCCATTAAGCTTATAGGTAATCTTGCAGGCGGTGACACATACCAGCGTGATGAGGCTGCAGAGGCAGAATATAAGAAGTGATGACTTTCGCATTTGTTTTATCCTATATTTAACGCATCCAAAAAGTAACTTTATTTTTTTCCATCAAATGAAATCAAAGAAAATCAATTTTGTAGTCCAATGCCTAGCGATGGATGTGCAGACAGGCGTGATTTATTTTGATTTATTTTGATGGAGGTTTCATGATGTTATAAAGGTACTTTTGACTTGCGGAATCTATAATTTATAATCCAGAATCTTGCGGTGAATGGTACGTTCAGAGATGCCGAGTTCGTCAGCTGCCTTACGCTTATTGCCTTTATTGCGGCGCAGGGCGGCTTCGATGGCCTTTTTCTCCAATTCTTCCAGTGTGACAGGCTTACTTTCTGTTTCCTGCGTGGGTTGGGAGGCACTGCCGCTCTTTGTCTGTGATGGGATCCACTCCTCTGCCTCTACCTCAAGCGCCTCCTCAATCTCCTCTGACTGCGGCGCAGTTTCGGCAGGCAGAGCCAGCATTGGGGAGTGATGGGTTGCAGCAGGAGCCGTGCTCATGCCGAGGCGCTGACGTACCTCCTCCAGCTGCTTCTTCATTTCGAACAGAACCTTATATACCATCTCCTTTTCTCCTGGACCAAAGCCAGTGCTACCGTCACTTGCAGCGCCACCGCCTACGCTCACACCACTGATGAAATGGGGGAGATGGCGCTGTAGCGTAGCAGCCGTAATCAGACGCTCGGGCTCCACAATTGACATCTCCTCAACGCAATGGCGCAACTGTCGCACATTGCCCGGCCAGTTGTAAGCCAACAGCAGCTTCTTGGCTTCTTCATCCAGGCGGATGGTTGGCATGTGATAATGGTTGGCAGTGTCGTAGGCGAATTTCTTGAAGAGCGGAATGATGTCCTCCTGGCGTTCGCGCAGGGGTGGCACATGGATGGTGATGGTGCTGAGACGGTAATAGAGGTCTTCACGGAACTTCTTCTGCTCAATGGCTTTCTGCAGGTCCACGTTGGTGGCTGCCACAATGCGAACATCGGCCCTTCGCACTTCGCTGCTGCCTACACGATAGTATTCACCGGTCTCCAGGATACGCAGCAGACGTGCCTGGGTAGCAAGTGGCAGTTCTCCGATCTCATCCAGGAAAATCGTGCCGCCGTCAGCCTCTTCAAAGTAGCCCTTGCGATCAGCTGTAGCTCCGGTGAACGAACCCTTGATGTGTCCGAACAGTTCCGAGTCAATAGTGCCCTCCGGCAGACCGCCGCAGTTGACGGCAATGCTCTTCTTGAACTTTCGGCGAGAGTTATTGTGCAGGATGCGGTGGAAGAATTCTTTGCCCACACCATTTTCGCCCGTCACAAGTACACTTACGTCAAATGGCGCCACCTGTAGGGCGGCGTTCAGGGCCTGCATCAGCTTCTGGTCAGAGCCGATGATGCCCATACTGTTCATCACATCCTGTAATTCGGGGTTTTGCATCATAGCGTTATTAAAACGGTGCAAAGGTACGCATTTTTTCCAGAATTTCAAAATATTTCCATACTATTTTTGGAAATGATTATAAAATGTCTTACCTTTGCATCGTTATGAAAGAATTGACTAAGTTATACCAGGACTTTTTTGGGCAAGAGCCAGCGCGCATCCAGCTTTTAGGCGGTGCTGGCAGCAACCGCCGCTACTATAGGATGTGGCATGGCGAGGAGCCTGATGCCGGGTCTGTCATCGGTGTGATTGGCGAGAATGCCAAAGAGAATCATGCCTTCCTGACGCTTGCCCGATTGATGTACGATGAGGGGTTGTCCGTACCTCGTGTGTTCTTGGCAAGTGCTGATGAGATGCGATACATACAGCAGGATCTGGGCACGGTCAGCCTCTATGATCTGCTGGTTGCTGATCACAAACGGTCTGCAGCTGAAGGCGGTGACCCAAAGGCAATCGGTTCAGAGACTCGACAGTTGCTTTTGCAGGTGATGCGTGACTTGCCTCACATCCAGTTCCGCACGGCTGAACGCTTCAACTTCTCCGCTGATGCCTGCCGTGAGGCTCGTATGAGCGGTACCACGATCCGCTGGGATCTTAATTATTTTAAGTATTGCTTCCTCAAGCTCACAGGTTATCCTATTGATGAGGTACAGCTTGAGGCTGACTTTGAGCGCCTGACTACCGCCCTGCTTGACTGCAAGACGGAGGATGAGAAGTGGGCTTTCCTGTATCGTGATTTCCAGTCGCGCAATGTAATGGTTGATGAGGGTCGTCCCTGCTACATAGATTTTCAGGGTGGCTATCTCGGACCAATCTATTATGATGTGGCATCCTTCTTGTGGCAGAGCAGGGCTGCCTACAGTCCTGACCTGCGTGAGGAACTGCTCACCACTTACGTTGATGCACTGCAGGAATATCAGCCAATGAGTACGCGAGTATTCCGGCATCGTCTGCGTGTCTTCGTCTTCTTCCGCCTGCTGCAGACGCTGGGTGCTTACGGCTACCGGGGTTTGTTCGAACATAAAGCGATGTTCCTGACTCCAATCACACAGGCTTTGACCACCCTTGTGTCGCTCACTCATCCGGGGAGCGAACCGGCTTTCCGTAACTGTTCGCTGAAGGCTGGACAGAATGCTACGCTGCAGGCTCTGTTCGGAGATATGTTCGATGGCAACTGGGGGCCGGATGATTCGGCTGGATGCAACGTCAGCGATGACGGTTATGCTGATGAGACACAGCCGAGCATTGACCGCTTTGAACTGGAGGAGGATTGTCCTTATCTCTGTCAGCTGCTTGCCGAGGTGGCAGCCATGGAGCGCTTCCAACCCAAGCCGGATACGGGCAGGCTGCAGGTTCGTATTACCTCGTTCAGTTACAAGAAGGGCATCCCGGAGGACTATTCGGGCAATGGTGGCGGCTTTGTCTTTGACTGCCGCGCTCCGCTCAATCCCGGACGATATGCTTTCTATAAGAAGCTGACTGGTCTTGACCAACCCGTCATTGATTTTCTTGAGGGCCGACGTGATACGGAGGGACAATTGATTCCTACCGATCCTGATTCAGCCCCAGTGGAGACGGATATGATGCGTTTTGTGGAGAATGTCTATTCGCTCGTTGATCCTGCTGTGCGTACTTACCTTGACCGGGGATTCACCAGCCTGGTAATCAACTTTGGCTGTACTGGAGGTCAGCATCGCTCAGTGTATAGTGCCCAGCACCTTGCCGAGCATCTTCACACCAAGTTCCCCGAGGCAGAGATACTGCTCACTCATCGCGAGCAGGGAAAGACCGAATGCTTTAGTTGAATGAATCATGTATAAAGGTGAATTAATTTCAATCAGTGTGGCATTCTCCTGGACGGTGTGTGCCATGCTGGCTGAAGTGGCGAGCAAGCGAATGGGTTCGCTGCCACTCAATGTGGTGAGGATGACACTCTCTCTTCTGATGCTTGCCGGAGTGATGTGGTGGTTTACGGGCAGTGCCTATCCTGTAGCTGCTGATGCTGACACTTGGCTTTGGCTCTCACTGTCTGGTCTGGTGGGTTATGTGCTGGGAGATTTCTGTCTCTTTAATTCTTATATATTGATTGGCTCGCGCTACGGACAGCTGCTGATGACTTTAGCCCCTCCAGCGGCGGCTATCTTTGGTTGGATTCTGCTTGGACAGCGGATGGAGTGGCTGGCGCTGCTTGGTATGACCATTACCATCTTGGGTATCGCGGTTGCCATTTACCGGCCAAAGAAGAATGGTGCACCTTCTGCTCGTCTGTCGCTGCGTGGCGTATTGTTCGGCATCGGTGCTGGTATTGGTCAGGGTGTAGGTTTGGTTCTCAGCGCCAAGGGACTGTTGCATTATGAGGCTACCATAGAGGCTTCTGGCGTGGAGTTCCTGCATGGCGGCACTTCTGCTACGGTTTTGCCATTTGCCTCCACCGCCATCCGTGCGGTTACAGGATTGATAGGATTCAGTATCTGGACGGTGCTCAAAGGACAGACCTCTGACCTGCGACGTGGAGTGCGTGACGGACGTGCCATGCTCTTTGCACTCGGCGCTACCATCACGGGTCCGTTCATAGGAGTAAGTCTGTCACTGATGGCAACGCTCTACACCTCCATCGGTGTAGCTCAGACCATTATGGCAATGACTCCAATCCTGATTATTCTTCCTACCTATCTATGCTTCCACCAGCGGGTACTTTGGCGTGAGGTGGTAGGTGCCATCATCAGCGTATGCGGTGTGGCTTTGTTTTTTGTTTAGCTATGGATCAGATATATTCAATGATTATTGACCATGATGTCAATCTGGTGGGAGCTGTCACCAAACTGGCACTCAGCCTGCTCATCGGTTCCGCCATCGGACTGGAACGTCGCCGTAAGGGTCAGGTGGCTGGTATGCGTACCTTCTCGCTCATCTGTATGGGTGCCACGCTTGCCATGCTTATCTCCATTTATATCCCACAGGAATATCTTGGGTTGAAGAATGGCGATCCTGGACGTATCGCCGCACAGGTCATCTCCGGCATCGGTTTTCTGGGTGCAGGTGCCATTATTCAGATGAAGGGATCGGTCAAAGGTCTGACCACAGCCGCCGGCATCTGGATGACCGCTGCCATCGGCCTGGCTATCGGATCGGGCATGTATCTTATCTCCATCATGGCTGCCCTGATGGTACTTTTTGCCCTGACTATTGCAGAGAAGCTTGAGGTTACACTCTTCAAGACGGGTGAGAGTAAGATTATCCGTATCAAGTCGAAGGGCATAGTGACTGACCTCTCCGCTTTCCGTAATGACCTGAAGCAGCATAACATTCATATCGTTGATGTCTTCATCAAGTATAATTATCATGATGAACAGAGCATCATTAACTTTATTATACTTGCCCGAGGTCAGCAGGACTTCATCTCCCTCTTTGAGCAGATGCGTCACCACGGTGTCATTGATTCAATCACTCTTACCAATGAGGTGAACAACTGATCTCCACAGTCCAAACTATTTCAGATGGAAACTATTCGTACTAATTCGCCTAAAGCTTGGTTACTGGCAGCTCGACCCAAGACACTCACGGGAGCTCTGGTCCCTGTTATGATTGCCCTTTCGCTGGCTTGGCATGATGATAGAGAATCATTTCAGTGGCTGCCTGCCATCCTGTGTCTGCTCTTTGCCTGTATGATGCAGATTGATGCTAACTTTGTCAATGACTATTTTGATTACAAGCGGGGTATCGACCGTGAGGACCGGCTGGGGCCTGAGCGGGCTTGTTCGCAAGGTTGGATCACCACCTCTGCCATGAAGTGGGCGCTCGTCCTGGTTACCTTCCTGTCAGCACTTCTCGGTCTGCCTCTCATAGCGTGGGGTGGCTGGAATATGATATGGATAGGTGTAGCCTGTATTCTCTTCTGTTTCCTCTACACCACGTTCCTCTCCAGCCGGGCTATGGGCGATGTCCTGGTGCTTGTCTTCTTCGGATGGGTTCCGGTGTGTGCTACCTATTATCTGCAACTGGGGCAGGTGACTACGGATTGTTTTCTGCTTGCTACAGGATGCGGATTGGCTATTGACAATCTGCTTGTGGTCAATAATTTCCGTGACCGTGATACTGACCGGCAGCATGGCAAGATCACCTTGGTTACCCTCTTGGGCGAAAAACTTTCGCTCGCACTCTATCTGCTGCTGGGCGTTTCGGCGTATGTACTCTTGCTGATAGCTGCCACAGGTGGAGGCTTTTTCACCTATATTTTCCCAAGCATCTATGTCACTACAGTAATTGCCTGCTGGCAGCTGATGCGCAGGATCCGGTCAGGACGTGCGCTTAACAGTGTTTTGGGCAAAACCTCGCTTACTATCCTGCTTTATGGGTTAGCCGCTTGCATCAACTTACTTTTTTAATATAATAATGAAAAATCTCTTTTCTCTCCTCTCACTTGTGGCTCTCACGGCATGCACCAGTGCCCCTGCCGGACAGCCAGTAGCAGAACAGAGCAAGACCGACGTCATTGAAGAGGTCATGCTCTCACGCCGAAGCATTCGTCAGTACACAGATCAGACGGTGAGCCGTGACGCGCTCAACCAGATCCTGAAGTGTGGTATCAATGCACCTAATGGCCAGAACCGTCAGGCGTATGAGATCCGTGTGGTTGACAATCCTGCCCTCGTAGCAGAAATCTCTGACGCTGTAGTCAAGGATAATCCTGACATGGGCTCACGTCCGGGCTTCAAGAGTATCTTTGCCGGAGCTCCTTGTGTCATTTTCATTGCGAATGACACCTCTTACGATGTCTCACAGGTTGACTGCGGACTCCTGGGTGAGAACATCATGCTTTCAGCCTGGTCAATGGGTCTTGGCACCTGCTGCATGGCATTCCCAACCCGATTGATGAATGCCAGCCAGTCATGCGCCCCATACATTGAGCGTCTCGGCTTCAGTGAAGGATATAATCTGCTCTTCTGCATCGTGATGGGTTATCCTGCAGAGCAGCCAGATGCCAAGCCACGCCGTGATGATAAGATCATGTACATTGACTAATCTTTCTAGAGCAGTTTTTTTCGTCAAGAGAGCCTGATACACATCTTCAATTCAAGAAATGTGTGTCAGGTTCTCTCTTGTCATCCATTTCACAACTGAGAAATGCCTGCCGAGCCCTCTTGTCGTCCATTTCACAACTGAGAAATGCCTGCCGAGCCCTCTTGGCGTCCATTTCACAACTGAGAAATGCTTTCCGAGCCCTCAGGCATCCAATCATTGCAACCCAGTTGCAGGAAAAACTCGCTATCTTTGCACCGTCAAAACTAAAAAACGTAATTACAATGGATGAGATTCTGCACCTGATTAATGAGATGTCTCCTTACCTGCTGCTGGGCTTCCTGATAGCAGGACTGATGCATGCCTTCATTCCCGGAAGGTATTATAGCCAATATCTTAGTAAACCAACTTTCCGCTCCGTAGTCAACGCTGCGTTGATGGGTATTCCCCTGCCGTTGTGCTCTTGTGGCGTGATTCCCACAGCGATGTCGCTGCGCAGGGAAGGAGCATCAAAGGGTGCTGTGGCATCATTCCTGATTGCAACGCCACAGACGGGTGTTGATTCTATTCTGGCTACCTATAGTCTGATGGGTTGGGCATTTGCCATAGTCCGCCCTATAGCTGCGCTCTTTACTGCACTCATGGGAGGTGCAATGGTCAATGCCGGTACTGCCAGTGTGACACAGGAATGTAGCTGCCACTGCGATGGGCAGGACAGTCAGACTGCAGCCACCTCCCTGACAGAAAAACTCAAAGAGGCACTTAACTATGCTTTCGTGGAGATGATGGGCGACATTGGTAAATGGCTCATTGTGGGTCTTATCGTAGCTGGATTGATCACGGTATTCGTGCCAGATTCGCTGTTTGCCGTATTTGAGGGAAATACATGGGCGTCAATGCTGCTTGTACTCTGCATTGCCATCCCGATGTATCTCTGCGCCACGGGCAGTATTCCGATTGCCGTAGCATTGATGCTCAAAGGACTGACACCTGGTGCTGGCTTGGTAATGCTGATGGCAGGTCCTGCTTGCAATATGGCAAGTATTCTGGTGGTTCGGAAAGTTCTGGGCATGCGTACACTGGTCATCTATCTCGCCTCAATCATTCTGGGAGCTATAGGCTTCGGTTGGCTGATAGATACGCTTCAATTCAACGGTTGGGTAAACTTCATGGGAGCATTGGTAGAGCAGAAGAGCTGCTGCCATGAGGAGGCATCCTGGTTCGGCTGGACCTGCACCATCCTGCTCGGCATCCTGCTGATTAATGCACTGCTATGCCACCACCATCATCATGACCATCAAACAAAAAACACTGACAATATGGAAAAGAAGATTTATTATGTGAAAGGTATGAACTGCTCACACTGCAGAGCTGCTGCTGAGAAGGCAATCCTCTCTGTACCTGGTGTAACCGGAGCCACTGTAGATCTGGCTTCGACCGAAGCACACGTAGAGGGTGACGTCTCCTTTGAACTTTTAGCAAAAGCTATTGACGAGGCAGGATTTACCTTAAAGCAGACAAAATGATGAATCGATCATACCGATATTGGATTTGGTTGTCTGCAACTATGGTCATGATGAGCGCTTGTGCCCATCATGACCATAATCATGATGCACATGACCATGAGAGTGAGGCGATACATGACCACGAAGAGGGTGTAATCCATTTCAGTGACCAGCAGGCTGCGCTATCAGGACTGCAGCTGGAGACATTGCATGCCGGCGACTTTGCAGAGGTGATACGTGTGAGCGGTCAGGTCTCTACGGCACAGGGCGATGAGTCGGCAGTGGTGGCACGAACCTCTGGTGTAGTTAATTTCACGCGCGATCATCTGTCGGAAGGTTCAGAGGTGCGTCAGGGCGAAGTCATTGCCCGGGTATCAGCAGAGGGAATAGCTGGTGGTGATGCCGTAGCGCAAAACCAGCTTGCCCTGAATACAGCACGGACTGCGTATGAACGCGCACTGCGCCTGGCTGCTGATTCTATTATATCACAGAAGGAACTGGAGCGTATGCGCCTGGAATATGAGTCTGCCCGCCTGGCATCCGGCAATAGCAGTGATGGCAGGGGAGGAGCCACAGTAACTTCGCCGCTGAAAGGCTTCATCAAGCAGGTTCTGGTAAATCAGGGAGAGTTCGTTGAGGCTGGACAGACAATTGCTACCGTCACCAAGAGCTGCAACCTGCAGCTGCGCGCTGAGGTGCCGGAGAAACACTTTGCGCTGCTCTCGCATGTGCGCTCGGCTAACTTCAAGATGGGGTATGACAACGTGGCACGCTCTCTGGATGAGATGGGCGGGCATCTGGTGGCTGTAGGCAAGAGCGCAGATGAGGGTTCTGCCTATATCCCAGTGACCTTTGAGTTCGTAAATACTGGAAGTGTGGTGCCGGGTTCGTTTGCAGATATCTGGCTCATCATGCAGCAGCGTCAGCAGGTGCTCTCCATTCCAGTGTCGGCGTTGAGCGAATCACAGGGAGTCTTCTACGCCTACGTGCAGCACGAAGATGAAGAGGACGAATTCGAACGCCGCGAATTGCGCTTGGGAGCCTCTGACGGAATCCGCGTGGAGGTACTGAATGGACTGTCCGAGGGTGATAATGTGGTGATCAGCGGAGTGAGCCAGCTCAGGATGGCTGGTGCTGCTGGCGTTATACCAGAGGCTCATAATCATAGTCATTAACCAGTAATGTTTGTCAGATGCTGAATAGAATCATCCGCTTTTCGCTCAACAACCGACTTGCTATTCTGATAGCCGCTGTGGTCATCATGGTCATAGGCATCTATACAGCCCGTACGGCTGAGGTGGACGTCTTTCCTGACCTGAATGCTCCCACTGTGGTAGTGATGACCGAATCAAATGGAATGGCACCAGAGGAGGTGGAGCGTATAGTGACCTTCCCCATAGAGACTGCAGTCAATGGCGCTACGAATGTGCGCCGTGTCCGCTCGACATCAACCACAGGCTTCTCCATCGTTCAGGTGGAATTCGACTGGGGCACAGACATCTACCGAGCCCGTCAGATTGTGACCGAGAAGCTGGCTGCCGTGAGCGAATCCTTGCCGAAGAGTGTGGGTAAGCCAACGTTGGGCCCGCAGTCATCCATCCTGGGAGAGATGATGATTGTCGGGCTGACGGTAGGCGAAAATGAACAGGCAGGAAAGACAGATCTGCTGGCGCTGCGTGAGATAGCCGACTGGACTATCCGTCCGCGTCTGCTCTCCATCAGTGGTGTGGCAAATGTGGCTGTGATGGGAGGCGAGGAGAAGGAATATCAGGTGCTGCTCCATCCGGAAAAGCTCCGCCACCATAGCGTAAGCGTGCAGGAAATACTTGAGGCGGTGGAAGAAATGAACCAGAACGTCTCTGGCGGTACACTCTACGAATACGGCAATGAGTATCTGATACGTGGCGTACTCTCAAGCAACGATGTGGAGGAGTTAGGTCAGACCGTAGTGAAGAGCGTGGAGGGTGTGCCGGTGCTGCTTAACCAGCTTGCCGACGTGGAGGTGGGAGCCAAGACTCCGAAGACGGGTGTGGCTTCAAACAATGCCCGCCCAGCGGTACTTCTCACTATCACCAAGCAGCCCAACGTCAATACGCAGAAGCTGACCGAAGAACTGGATGCCGCCTTTGATGATATACAGAAGAGTATTCCCGCAGAGATATCGATAGACCGTGAGATATTCCGCCAGGTACGTTTCATTGATGCCTCCATCAGCAATATCAAGGAGGCTCTTATTGAGGGTGCATTCTTTGTGGTCATTGTGCTCTTTATCTTCTTGATGAACTGGCGCACAACGGTCATTTCGCTCGTGACTATCCCGCTGTCACTTCTGGTCAGCATCATCGTGCTTCATCTAATGGGCATGACGCTCAATACGATGAGCATAGGCGGTATGGCAATCGCCATTGGTTCGCTGGTGGATGACGCCATAGTGGATGTGGAGAATGTCTATAAGCGAATCCGACAGGCTGCAGCCCGAGATGAAGGTTTGAGTGGTGGCCAGCTGAAAGAGATAGTCTTCAATGCCTCACGTGAGGTGAGAATGCCTATCCTTAACTCTACGCTTATCATTGTAGTCAGTTTCCTGCCACTCTTCTTCCTGAATGGCATGGAGGGGCGAATGCTGGTGCCGCTGGGCATTGCTTTTATCATGAGTCTCTTCGCATCGACCGTGGTGGCTCTGACCTTGACACCTGTATTGTGCAGCTTTCTGCTCAAGAGTGCATCACTAACTGATGGCACAGACGCGAAGCGGGACTCACGTCTTGTGAGTGCTTTGAAACGTTGGTATGCCCAGTCACTTGATTGGTCACTCTACCACAGAAGGCCAGTACTGGCCAGCTCGATTGCCGTTTTTGTGCTGGCAGTGGCGCTTTTCCTCTCGTTCGGCAGAACCTTCCTGCCTCCATTCAATGAGGGCTCGCTGACTATCAGCATATCAAGCCTTCCGGGTCTGTCACTGGAGGAATCAGACAAGATCGGTCTGATGGCAGAACAACTGCTGATGCAGGTGCCGGAGATAAAAACTGTGGCACGCAAAACGGGACGCGCCGAACTTGACGAACATGCCTTTGGAGTAAACACAAGTGAGATAGAGGCACCTTTTGAACTGGGCAATCGCAAGCGTGATGAGTTTATGGATGAAGTCCGCCAGAAACTGAAGGTCTTGCCGGGCGTAAGCATTGAGATAGGTCAGCCCATCTCACACAGAATTGATGCCATGTTGAGCGGAACGCAGGCCAACATTGCTATCAAGATATTCGGTTCGGACTTGAACAAACTCTATTCTTTGGGCAATGAGATAAAATCAGAGATTGCAAGCATAGCCGGTGTGACCGACCTCAATGTGGAGCAGCAGGTGGAACGTCCGCAGCTTCGCATCGCACCCAAGCGTAGTATGATGGCAAAGTATGGCGTCACTCCACGTCAGTTTGCTGATTACGTGCATGTACTGCTTGAAGGTGAGAGTGTCAGCACCGTCTATGAAGGTAATAATGCTTTTGACTTGACGGTAAAGGTGGCGAGCGAGGACCGTGATGCCATGGAGTCAATACGCAGTCTGATGGTGGATGCCGGTGGTAAGAAGATTCCGTTTGAATACATTGCGGACATTCAGTCTACTACGGGTCCGAATACCATTAACCGTGAAAATGTGCAGCGTAAGATCGTGGTTTCGTGCAATGTGTCAGGCAGAGATCTGCGCAGTACGGTGAATGACATAGAGGAACGTGTGGCAGAGACGGTAAAGCTGCCAGAGGGTTATCATGTGGAGTATGGTGGACAGTTCGAGAGTGAGGCTTCAGCCAGCCGGATCCTGATGCTCGTCTCTTGCATCAGTATATTGATCATCTATCTGTTGCTCTTTGCCCAGTTCAAAAACGCATTGCAGGCTACTGTAGTCCTGCTTAATCTGCCGTTGGCTTTGATAGGAGGCGTCTTTGCCATAGCCATTACGGGCAGTGTGGTAAGCATACCATCCATCATCGGTTTCATTTCTCTGTTTGGCATTGCTACGCGTAATGGTATTCTGTTGATGGATAAGTATAATGAACGCACTACGACGGATGCCCAGATGATGCGTCAGCATATCATTGAGTCCTCACTTGACCGACTGACACCTATTCTGATGACGGCACTCACCTCTGCACTCGCGCTGATTCCGCTGGCACTGGGCGGAGACTTGCCGGGCAATGAGATCCAAAGCCCGATGGCGAAGGTGCTGCTGGGTGGACTGATCAGTTCCACATTGCTGAATATGTTCATCACTCCGCTGGTTTATCAGCGGCTGATGGAAAGAAAAGTGGCGTAAGTTTAAGTTTCGGAACTTCCGAAACTTGAATTAGTTAATTTATATCAACTTCAAAATGAAACGTATCTATATCATCATATCCCTTTTCCTGTTGGCGGCTAACCTGCATGCCCAGCAGAGTGTGGAGGAGATTCTTGCGTTGATAGAACTGAATAATACAACGCTACAAGCAGCTGCTGACCGCATAGAGGTATCCAAACAGGAGGTAATGCTCGAAACAGCCCTCGATGACCCGGAGATAGGATTTGATTATCTGTGGGGCAAGCCTGGTATAATAGGGCACCGCAAGGATGTGAATATCAATCAGTCATTTGACCTCTCTACTCTTCTGGGATATCGTAAGCGACTGGCTCAATCTCAGCAGGAACTGCTTGACCTTGACCTGTACCAGCAGCACGCAGAGTTAGAGTTGCAGGCACTGGATTTTCTGGCTCAGCTGACCTACTACAATCAGGCAATCAGACTCTATGACGAACGCTTGGCGCAGGCGGAGAAGCTGGTCAGCGCTTATGAGAGGAGACTGGCTGAAGGGGAAGCCAATAAGCTTGAACTTAATAAAGTCCGACTTGATAAGGCTGATGTAGAGGCCGACCGTGAGCAGAGCCGGACTGAACGCGACCTGCTTCTGCTGGAGTTGCAGCGGATGTGTGGCGGGGTGGAGATTGCTTTTGATGCCACGGATTATCTGGAGCTTGAAGGAAAAATGAGTATGTCGGTGCGCGATGTGCGTGAGGCGCAGGGCTTGCAGCAGCAGGCAGTGGCAGAGGCTGATTTGCAGGCAACACGCGCCCAGTCGCTTCCCTCTATTACTGCTGGATATATGGCAGAATTGACTGAAGATGAGAAGTGGCGCGGTGTGACTTTGAGTGTGAGCATCCCTCTTTGGGGAAATCGTAAGAATGTGCGTCGTGCAAGGCTTCAGCAGCAATCGGCTCGCAGTGAGGCTTCTGATATCACGTTCCAGTTGGAACAGGCTACACAGTCACAGCGGCTTCGCACCGAGCGCTATCATGACATTGCTTTTCGCCTGAAACAGCAGCTGGATGCTGCCGGTTCTGAGCCGCTGCTGCGCAAGGCTCTGCTTGAAGGGGAGATTTCTCTGGTGGATTATACCGTGCAAGTCTCTGACCTTTTTGCATTGCGACTGAAGTGCTTAGAGGCAGAGCGAGACTACCAGCAAGCACGTTTATTATTGTCTGGAATGCTAAAAAATAATGATAAGTAAAGTTATATTTATAAAATATGTATGTTTTTAGAAGATAATTTGGCAATTTCAAAATTTATCATTACATTTGCGCGTGAAATATAAATACCATTAGAACATACGCGCATGAATTCACTTAATAGCAATGAGTCCAGATTGTCAGAGTATATCAAAAACTCCCATATCACTATGGATCGGTTTTCGAGCGTTACTGATGATATTAAGACTCGTGACATTCTGAGCTCCTTCCTTATTAGTGCCGATAACAATACGGTGATTGAGCTTCCTGCTCACGTTGTGGTCTCGGATATTAAAAATCCGGATACACCTGTGTGTGTCCTTCCTTATGCAGAGTGGCGTGACGTTGAGGCTTCTACGCTCTCCAACGAATATGATTTGCGCCGTTTCAACCGAAGTACGGTGCTTGAGACCTTAAGTCGTAAGGTGCGTGAGCATTCACAATACTCTTTCATTGCCCGTATTAAAGTAGATGACGGTCTGGACCGCGTAATGAAATATACTTTTGTCAAGCTGTGTCCAGAGGGTCGTTGCATCCTTGGTACCCGCCAAGATATTACAAAAAGCCTTGAACATGATACCATCACGGGCGGTCTGAATCGTGAGGGTCTGCTGCGCGAGCTGATCCAGAAATTCAAATTGCGCCCTCAGGGAGTACAATACTCACTCCTCTGTTTTAATATCAAGAACTTCCGCATCGTCAATGAGCTTCATACCAGTCTGGTAGGTGATAAGGTGCTGCAGCACATGTACACCTCTATTGTGTATTCCGAACTGCATCCGCTCTCTTATGCCCGATATGAGTCTGATAATTTTATCTGTCTGGTTCAGCGTGATACGCTTGATACGGATATCGTTAGCCGTCTGTGTCAGCAGGAATGTGTCATCGGTGATCTGAAGATTCCGTACAGAAGCTTATGTGGTATCGTGCATCTGGAGAATTATGATAATCCGGTAGAGGCTTGTGCACATGCCAAACTTGCCACCTCATTCATCAAAGACCAGTTCATCACCCCTTGGATTGTCTTTGATCCTGCTATGCAGCAGAGTGTCATTTCTGATTCAGAGGTGCTGACACAGATTGATGAGGCTATTTTGGAAGATGAGTTCGTGCCATACTACCAGCCAGTAGTTAACATCCAGACTGAACGAGTGGAGATGGCAGAGGCGCTGGTACGCTGGAAATCGAAGAAACACGGCATGATGTCTCCTGCCTTCTTCGTTCCAGTCCTGGAGCGTAATGGCGGTTTGTCACGCATTGATAAGCTGATGGAGCAGCATGTATTCAACCTCCAGCGTAAGCGTCTGGCAGCCGGTCTGCCTACAGTGCCGATTGATTTGAATCTCTCATGGACGGACTTTGTTGACACAAAGCTGATAGATCAGCTCCAGAAGCATATCCTTGATCCTTCTGTTCCAACGGACCTTGTACGTTTTGAGATTACCGAGTCGGCTTACGAAGAGATTGCTGACAATCGTCTGGATGTGCTCACTTTCTTCCAGCAGAATGATGTCCAACTGCTGGTAGATGATTTCGGCCAGGGCTACTCCTTTGGTACAATGAAGAATGTGGACTTCTCAATCGTGAAGCTTGACAAGTCTCTTATTGACAAACTGGGACAGAGCCGCAAGATGGATCTTCTGGTTAAGACGCTCATCAGCACATTCCATAGCATGAACTCGAAGGTTGTGGCTGAAGGTGTAGAGGATGAGAAGCAGTTGGCTTATCTGAAGGAGGCAGGATGCGATTATATCCAGGGATTCTACTTCTATCGTCCAATGGATGAGGACTCATTCATTCAGTTGATTGAACGTCAGCATCAGAGTACTTTGCAGGTGGAAGGAGTGAAGCCAGAGAAAGAAACTGAAATAGAAATACAGGAAGACCCAATTCTGGTGGATAGGGAAGTTCTGGAAGAGCAGAATGTCAGATTGCGTAAGTCGCTTGAGGAGTCGCACTGTCTGCGTATGCTGCTTGACGAGCAGGATATACACTTCTTCGAATGGGATGTCAAGACACATGAAGATATTGCATCAGATAAGTTTGTCAGGATGTACGGACTGTCATCTAATGTCATTCCGAATATGCCAGAGGTGGCACCATTGTGTCTGGAGGAAGATCAGGAGCGCTTCCGCGATTTCTATGCACGTGCTGCTCGTGGTGAGAAGATGGGTTCTGATTGTTTCCGCCTCTATACGCCGGATGGAAAGGGTTATACCTGGTATCGCAAGACTTTCTATACATTGTTTGATGAAAACGGCTTGCCTTATAAGGCTATTATCACCATGCAGGACTGTCAGGATGAATACCGTTACAGAATGCTTCGCACGCGTGACCGTATGCTGACACAGGAGCAGGAGATTGTCACTTTCATCTATACACTTAATAATGATACCATCTCCATCACATTCCTCAGCAAAGATCATGAAGTTATCACTGCCAGTGAGACGAATTTCCTCCAGAAACCAGCCGATCAACTGTTGCCTGATCAGCAGCTTATCGCAGAAAATCTTCGCAAAGTGATAGCCACCGGCGTAAGGACGGGTCATTTTGACTTCACTTATTCGCTGAATAAGTCGGAATACCGAGCCCATTACGCAATGGTAGATGGAGAGTATGGTCATCTCTATGCCATCATTGGTCAGGCAGAGGATATTAATAAGACACGTGAACGTCTTAATGCGAAGGAGCAGTTGCTCCGACTGGCAGAGATTGACGGATTGACGCAGATATATAACCGTTCGGCAGGTGAGAAGCGGATGATCCGTATTCTGAACGAACATCGCCACGGTGTGTTTGGTGTATTGGACTGTGACAAGTTCAAGAACGTCAATGATACCTACGGTCATGTGATAGGTGATTCTCTTCTGGTGGCAGTAGGAAAGATTCTAAAGGGTGGCAATCCTAATGGTATCTCAATGCGTCTGGGTGGTGATGAGTTCGCTTACTTCGTTGAGGGAGACTATACCGAAGAAGATGTGAAGAAGGAGATGGATGTTTTCTTCAAGGCACTTAATGAATTGCGTCTCCCTGGTATGGAGGATTATCGTGCCAGCGTCTCAGTAGGTGCTGTGATCTATAGAGGTGAAGAGGATATTGATTTTGACTCTCTTTATCGTAAGGCTGATGCTCTCCTCTATAAGAGCAAGGCTACTGTAGGTAATAAACTATCTATGTGATAAATAATCGTAGCACTTTTGTGCAGGGTATAAAAGAACGGCGCCCAGACTCTAAACTTGAGTCTGGGCGCCGTTATATTAATCAGGCTGCCGATATCCGACAGCCTGAAAGGATCTTTTTGATTAGATAGCGAATGGGTTCTCGCCTGGATAGAGCTGACCAGCTGGGAGAGGAGT